>JAPLNQ010000041.1 GCA_026401075.1 Planctomycetia bacterium | reverse complement strand
CCGGCCGTCGTGCACACTGGCCAAGCCACGGCAGTCCTTGAGGCGCGGGCCTCCGTGCTGGCCGCCGCTCATGCCCGCCACCCAGAGCGGTTCGTTCAAGGTGTTCCGAGGCCGCTTACGCCGGCAACGGAAGTCTGGATAAACCCACCCGAAAACCGGCCAACAGTCCGCACACTTGAACTACCCCGCGACACTAAATTCGTTCCGCAGTTGTCTCAAAGTCATTGACACGTTCCGCGTCGCCGGCCAACAAAACAACGATCTGTCGGCGTAGGTGTACTTTTTGAGATAGACGTCGCCCAGACTACAGTAATAGTTGAAGGGCGCGCCCCTCGACGAGAGCCACTGCCTGAGTTGCGTCGCTCCATCCGATGGACAACGAAACACAGGAACGTTTTTCGACTTCTCGGAATTGCTTAACGTAGCGGTGCCACCACCTGTCGATGTACCTGAATTGGTGAGCCCGCTCTTGAGAGCACGGTCGTACATGGCCTGTTCTTCGACAAAGGGCAGGATGGCGAACATGTAGCTGTAGTCGCGTGCTGCGCCTTCGTAGTTGGCCGCACCAGACGAGTTGTATGTCCAAGCGGGCATGAGAGCGGCTTCTTTGCCGTTCCGAGGCAATCGGCCGTTGAGATTCTCGAAAAGGAGCACCCCGAGGGCCATCTGTTTGAGGTTGCTCTGGCAAATGGTCAGACGGGCCGACTCGCGGGCGGCCTGCACCGCCGGCAGGAGCAGGCCGACGAGCGTGCCGATGATGGCGATGACGACCAAGAGTTCCACGAGGGTAAAACCCGACCGACCGTGACTGCCCGTGTAGCGTGCCATAACCCCTCCCATGTACGACTCCGCCCCTCGGCACCATGCAAGATAGAAGAACGTCCCTATTTCCTTCAAAGACGCCTGGTAAATTGGACGTGCCGGGCCCGGGGCCGACGGCAAACGGCCCTTTGGGCCTGAAAAACAGGATTGTAGGGCGATTGCTGCCCGGAATGTGTCCAATCCAGCGGCCGCGTGCGAAGGATCAGTAGAGGCATCGTGGCACGCATGCAAAAAAGAGCGTCTGGGCGGGATGACCGCAACCAAAAGCAGTTCATCCGTCTCTTTCTGGCCAGCGAGCCGGAACTGAGGCGATATCTCGCCGTGCTGGTGCCGAATCTGGACGACGCCCAGGAGGTCATCCAGGAGACGGCCACCGTGCTCTGGGAGAAGTTCGACCAGTACGACTCCTCGCTGCCGTTTACTCCGTGGGCCTGCCGGTTTGCCCTCAATATTTCCAAACAGTGGCTGGCAAGGCAGCGGCGGTGGGCGTCTATTCTGAGGGAAGACTTGGCCACGCAACTGGTCCGGCGTCGCGAAGCCCTGGAGGTCGAGATCGACGGTCGTCTGCGGCACCTCGAGCAGTGCGTCGAAAAGCTTCCGGCGACGCAGCGAACGTTGATCGAAGGCTACTATTCGCGGCGGATCGGCGTGGAACGGCTGGCCGCCGAGTCGGGCCGCTCGGCCGATGCCGTCTACAAGGCGCTCCAACGCATCCGGCATGCCCTGCAGGGATGCATCGATCAGGCCGTCCGCGAGGAGGTGGCCACATGACATTTCCATCCGCAGGCTTCGACTCCGCCGTCGCCGCCGCCTGCCACGGCACGATCGCCGATGAGACATTGGCTGAACTCATCGCTCTGATCGGCTCAAATGAGGCGGCATGCGACGAGTATCTCCTGCGGACGGCGATCCATGCGAGGCTGGCGACCATCATGCCGGGCCTCTCGCCCGAGCCCGCCGCGACGATCCCGGTCGGCGATAGTGACGCAGGAGATGGCTTGCGACGGCAGGACGCGTCTGCGGCGTCGAGCGGTTCGATCTGGCGAGCATTGCTCCTCGGCCTGGCGATACTCACCATGCTGTCCGTGTCCGCCTTCGTGCTCGGGCGCGGCGGGGCGATCAAGCAGGGGGGCGAGCCGCCGGCGACCGTTGCCAGATTCGGTGCGATTGAGTCTGCCAAGTGGGTCGCCGCCGACGCGCGGCACGACGAGGGTGACCCGGTCGTCGCCGGGCAGCGGCTGGAACTCTCCGCCGGGACGGCGCGGATCGATTTCACGAACGGCGCGGCGATCGTCCTTGTCGGCCCGGCCATTTTCGACGTGCGATCGGCCCTCGAGGCCGAACTGATGCTCGGACGAGTGCAGGTGACCGCGTCCACTCCCGAATCGAAAGGCTTCACCATCCACACCCGCACCGCCCGCTTCGTGGATCTCGGGACGGTGTTCACGGCGGAGGCCGATCCCGACGGCCAATGCCGCGTCGGCGTGGCTTCCGGCGAGGTCTTGGTGCAGGTGGCAGGGTCGCCGACCATCAGCCGATTGCGGCAGGGTGAGCTTATGACGATCGAACCGGGCCGTCCGCAGGTGACGGTGCGGATCGAACGCGGCGAGGAGACTCCGGAGTTTCGGTTCGCGTCGATCGAACCGCCATCCGCCGAGGACTACGCCGATGCCTCGCAGGGCCGGGCCAGCGTGTCGCTGGCATATGGGCCGTTGCTGATCGCCAAGTTTGATCCGGCCTTTTCCAGCGGAGGAGTGGACCGGTTGGCGGACGGCAGGGCCCAGGGGAGCGCCGACGCTCCGCTCGAGTCAGTTTTTTTTCACGAGGGCGCTAGCGGCGGCTTCCTCTTCGATCTCGGCCAGCGGGTGACGATCTCAAAGATCAACTCCTATTCCTGGCACAAGAGCCGGTTTCGGCAGGAGAACCAGGTGCGGGCCACGCAGAAATACACCGTCTGGGGATTCGCGGGCGGTGATCCACCGGCCGCCGGGCCGCCATTCGCGGGGAATGGCTGGGAGCGGATCGCCCGGATCGACACCGATGACTTCTTCGACGTGGTCGCGCCGCTCGACCGCCCAGCCCAACAGGCCTGCTCGATCACGAGCGAAAGCCGCTCGCTGGGCCGATACCGCTTCCTGCTCTTCGAGGTTCACCCCACGGTCGCCCAGCACGACCAGGAGATGGACCACACGTTCTACGGCGAGATCGACGTCTACGCCGAACCGTGACGTCACCGTGACGTCTTTGGTCCGCGATCCCCTCACACCCACTCGGCCGCTGGCTCGATCGCGTCGGCGGTCGATGCGGCCTGATCCGGCCAGCCGATTCGTCGCTTTCACGGTCATGTCGCCATCGCAGGCGATCTGACAGGAGAGCCGCAGGCCCTTCTGTCCGGTGAGCCCCTTGGCCGCGAGCACGTCCCGCTCGGCCTTCGCCATCCGGGCCGGTTCGCCCGACACGAACTCGACGCGGCAGGTGGTGCACCGTGCCACGCCGCCGCAGGCATGCAATTGATCGACGCCGCAATCGTCCACGAGCGCATTCACCAGTCGCTTGCCAGCCGGCACCTCGAACGTTCCCACTCCATCGACGGTCAGTTTCGGCATCTGCGGGTCTCCATGAAAAACGGTGTCGTTTGGATGATCAGATCTTGGCGGGCGCGGGCGGCACTGCCTTTCCCGACTCCGGCTGCTTGGCTGGCTCGGGCTTCGCGGCCGACGGCTTCGGTGCCTTTTCGTCAAGGTTTGCCACCATGTCTTCATCGGTCACGGCCGACGCCACGCCCTCGGTCGGCACCTCCAGCCCAGCGGTCCACACCAAGGCATTGAGCATCATCCGGCGGAAGTCGTCATTGGCCCAGTTCTTGTGGAAGTGTGCCCCGGTGCAGCCGAAGCCGCGGCCCCCTTCCGGTCGCTCATAGGCCCAGGCCAGCACCTCACGCGAGCCCTTGCCCTTGTCCGCGCGGACCGTGGGGTTGTTCGAGTGCGGGCCGTCCGGCCGCTCCCGCGTGTCGTCGGGCGGAACGGCCGACAGGATCGCCGTCACGCCGGTCATCGGCTCGCGAAATCGCATGTGGTAATACCATTCGTCGTTGGTCTCGAACGGCTTCATTCCCCGCGTGATCGGGTGCCCTTGGGCAAGCTCCGTCTTCGCCAGCGTCCAGTGCGGGTTCACTGACCAGTTCGGCTCGAAGTAGCCGCCCATCCAGTTCAAGAACTCAGGGCCGCCCTTTTCCTTCGGTACCTCGACGGCGTAATGCAGGCAGGCGATGCCCACGCCCCGCTTGGCGAGCGCGTCGATCTGGGCCAGCCGGCTGCTCTGCAGCACCGGATGCCCGCCGCCGCCGTCGGCGAAGAAGAAGATGGCGTCGGCATTGTCGAAGGCGGTCGGATCGGTCGGCCAGCCGCCGGTGTAGGTCGCCGTCACGAGCTGCGGCCCCTTCGCTCCCGTCTCGAAGGCCGCGTCGAGGCATTTCTCGGCGAGCATGGTGCCGGCCCGATGCTCGTGCTGTCCCGGGCCGTGGCTCGGCTTGCCCGCCACCAGCACCAGCTTCTTCCGGCCGTCAGCCAGCTTCAGCCGCTTGAGTTGGATGTCCTTGAACTCCACCTTCATCGGCGGCCCGGCGTGCAACTGCAGGGCGAGAATGCCCTCGGCCGCCCGCTTGCCCACCTGTTCGTCAACCGTCTCCGACATCAACTGGTCGTTGATGAAGTGCTGGAGCTTCGGCCCCTTGGCCACGATCCGGTAGGTGTTCCAGTCGCCCTGGTTGATCTTCTGTTGTAGGTCTTCGGTCTTCCCGATCGGCTCGCCCATGGTCTTGGTGCCGTCGGCGGCGATCGACGCCCGTTCGCCACGCAGGGCAAGAATGCCGCGGCCCTTCTCCTCGTACATGATCCCGGAGAATTTCGGGCCCGCCTCGAAGTCGCCCTGGTAGCCGCCGACGACCGAATCACCAAGATCCTTGCTGCGGTATTGGATGCCGCTGTTGCCGCCGGTGATGCGATACTTGAGTTCCAGTTCAAAGTCGTCGACGTTGCCCTGCCGCCAGATCAGGAACGTGTTGCCCTTGGTGGGCTTCTCGGCCGTCGTCTGGCCGACGATCACACCGTCCTGCACCGACCAGAATTCGGGCTTCCCCTCCCAGCCTTCGAGCGACGTGCCGTTGAAGATCGGCACGAATCCAGCATCTTCGGCGGCGGCTCCGCCAATCGCGGTCACCACGGCCACGAGCGTCACGAGGCAATAGGTCGCAGCCCTGCGGGCACGGCGCAGCAGATTCACGATCACGACACGGTCCTCCAGAAGAAAGCAGGCAACGGTTGCAACTGTTTGGCGGAATCGCCAGACGGGATCCCAAAAGCCTAGCAGAAGGATACGGGATCAGCACCGTTCAAACGAGCTGCTCTCAGCGTCTGCGTTTTTGGTTGCGCACCGCCGGGACGGCAGAAGTCTCGTCGCGGTGGCTTTTTCGCCATCAAGCGTGGCGGTCGTGCCTTCCCGAGCAGGGGCGAAAAATCCAAAAGCTCCTCGAGCTTCCGCCGATCCCGGCTCGCCGGTTGCCGTTCCTGCGAACGCCCGGGCGGCAGGATGCCGGTGTTTCGCGTGAGGCTAAAACGCGACGTTCTCGGTGCGGGCGGGGGATCCATCTGGCGGACACGGTTTTCTTTCTGCTTGGCGTTCCAGAACTTGCGTGACGCAACCTGGCCTTCGGCATCGACGCCCTTCACCTGCGGCACGCCCGCATCCACGACCATCGTCGTCGCTGGAGTCACCGACTCGGCGACGGTCCCGCCGATCCGCTCCACGAGCATGTCCAGCCGTTTCCTGTCGCTTTCAGGATCGGCACCGAATTGCGTGATTCCGACGATCACCACCTCCAGCGGCGTGCCCGGCGACCAGAGGCTGGTGGCGACCACGTCTCCCGGGATGATCGGGTCACGCACCGAGTCCTGCCGCACACGGCAGCGGACCAACGAGTCGCTCTCGATCGCCACCACCTCCACCACCGCCTTCTTGCTGCCGATCTGCGGCTGCGGATCGGTCGGATTGTAGACGTAAAACTTCAGCCCGGTCCGCAGGCCCGTCGTCCGTCCGACGGAGACCAGCACCGTGCGGTCCAGTTCGTTGACCGACAGGATGCGGCCGTCGAACTCATCCACGCGGTCATCCTTCGGCGTGGCCGCGAGCACGGTGGCTTGCAGGGCCGGGTCGGCCACCCGCAGTTGGGCGACGATCTGGTTGAGCCGCACGATTGTGCGCTCGCGATCCCGCATCTCTTCGAGCATGAGAGCCACGCGGCGTTCGCTGCTCCCCGCCTCGGCCGCTCCCTTGTCGCCGCCACCCGCTGCCGCGTCGGCCGGCCAGTTCTTCGCCCTCTCGGGCGAGAGGTAGGGCTTGCCCTTCGCAATCTCCTCACCGAGCAGCTTGAGGCGTTTGGCCTGGTCTTCTGCGGCCGACTTCTCGGACACGAGCTTGTTTTTCTGGTCGGTGCTCTCTTTTTCGTAGGCGGTCTTTTGCTTCTGCAGATCGTCGAGCTTGTCCTGTGCGTCTTTTCTCGATTCGGCCAGCTTCTTCATTTCCGCATCATGCTTCTCGGCGAGCACCTTCTTCTCGGCGGCGAAGCGATCTTTTTCACCCTGGAGGCTGCTCATCGTCTCGTAGTGTTTCTGGATCGAGGAAGAGAGCCAGTCCACGGCACTCTCGTACGTGGGCTGCTCCAGATACTTGCCATACACGTCGTCGATGGCATCCTGCTTCCGCGCGAGGATCTCGGGGTTTGCCATGTCTTCCGGGAAGCCGAGCACATCCTTCACCAACTCGAGCCGATTTTTCTCGGCCTCCAGTCGCTTGGTGTTGGCATCGCTCGCTTCCTTCTGCTTCGCGTCGGCGACCTTCTGGGCCTCGTCCGCCTTCTTGAAGAAGAGATAGGTGGTGACGGCCAGCACGAACGTGAGCATCACGAACACGATGAGTGCGATCGTGAACGACTGAAAGTTTTTCGAATCGCTGGATGCCATTGGCGACTGCTTTCCCGGTTCCCGGCGGTTCCGTGCCCGGCGGACCCCCGCTCAACATCGTCGCCGGAAGCCGCGCTGATTCACACCACTCCGATTGTACCGGTCAGGCAAGGCGTGCAGCCGCGCCTGCCAGC
>JAPLNQ010000208.1 GCA_026401075.1 Planctomycetia bacterium | reverse complement strand
GCCGGCACGATCCGCGTCCTGGCCTCGTCGGTGATTTTTTCCACCATGTCGCGCCACGTCACCGCCTCGGCCGACATGCGCCCTATTGTCTCGCCATCCGCATCGCCGCAGGCGACGATCGCTAGATACGTCTTGCGAACCTCCCGCCGCTCGAACTGCCGGGAGAGCTTCCGCGCAGCCCGCGGCGTGGCGGCAAAGAGCACCACTCCCGACACGCCGCGATCGAGCCTGTGTGGCACGCCGATATAGCCACCAGCGTTGTCTCCGTGGAGCTGTCGCCGCAGCCAGGACTCCGCCGACGGGATTCCCATCGGCGCCTGCGTGGCCAGACCTGCCGGCTTCCACACCGCGACCACACCGCTCGCCTGCTGAATGATATGGACCGCGTCCACCGGGAGGCCTGCTCGCTCATTCCTGACCATCACGACTGCACCCTCTGAGCCGCGGAGGCCAGCGCCGCTCACGTCGCCACGCTGATTCCTTTTTCACACGAATCCAATTGTTATACTTAATCGTAGCACGGCCCTCGGGGGGCATCTTCCCCCTGTCCCGACACATTTCCATGCCAACTCCATCCGTATCAACGTCGTCCGCCACATCATCGGCGCGTGGGATTCGCGTCTTGATCGTGGACGACCATGAAATCATCCGTCAGGGTCTGGCCAGCATCTTCAAGGATTCCGAGATCGCCATCGTGGGAGAGGCGACGGATGCCGCGGAAGCGGTGAAGCTGGCCCGCAAGCTCCGGCCCGACGTCGTCACGCTCGATGTCCGGCTGAATTCAGGCAAAGGTTCAGGCGGGGGTTCGGGCGACGGGCTCGACGCGATCAAGACGATCCGTGAGGCCTGCCCCGATACCCGGATCGTGATGCTTTCCTCGTTCGACAGCCCCACCTACATCGCCCGCGCCGTCTCGGCCGGCGCTTTCGACTACGTGCTCAAGACCGCCTCCCGACAGGCAATCGTCGAGGCGGTCACGAATGCCGCACGCAACAAACCGCCCGCGCGATCCGGGGATTTCCGCCGCATCGCCAGTTCGATGGCGAACAAGACGGTCCCCGACGACATCGACGTGCCGCTCACGCCCCGGGAAACGCAGGTGCTGCGACTCGTGTCGATGGGGCTCTCCAATCAGGAGATCGCCGACTCGCTCGAGATCAGCATCGAGACGGTCAAGGAGCACGTGCAGAACCTGCTCCGCAAGCCCTCGCTCAACGACCGCACGCAGGCCGCCGTGTGGGCCATCCGCCACGGCATCGAGTAGATGCCGATCGTTGTCCAGCCTCGTGGCGGCAAGTTTTCAACTTGTCCGTGTCCCCCGTCTCCCGTCCGGGGCTTCTTGTGACGCCACTACGCCCGATGCCGGGCCTTGAAGCACTTCCCCAACGGGCCCACCAGCATCGCCGGCAGGAGCACGAGGTCGCCGGCCAGCGCCGCCATCATCAAGGCCGCGAGCATCCAGGAAAACCGGCTCGTCGGTGCGAACGAACTGAGCGAGAAGACCAGGATGCCGAGGGCGCAGACAATCGTGCTCTCCGTCATCGCTGCGGCACAGTGCTCGAACGCCGCATACACCGCCGCGGCCGGCGCGAGGCCCGAGTCGATGGACCGGCGGTAGAAGGTGAGGAAGTGCAGCGTGCCGTCGATCGCCATACCCAGAGCGATCGACGCGGTCATCACGCTGCCGATGTCGAGGGGCGTGCGTGTCCAGCCCAGAAACCCAAACATCAGAATCATCGGAAAGACGTTGCTGATCATCGCCACAAGCCCCGCGAACACGCCGCGCTCCACGATCATCATCACGACCAGAATCAGCGCACAGGCCGACAAGAAGCTCCAAAACAGGTCGGAGAGCAGCGTGTTTTGAATGGCGTGCACCAGCGGCATGATCCCGGTGCAGGCGACGCTGATCCCACGATCCGCCCCTCCCGCCTCGGCAATGACCGGTTCGATGTCCTTCCGCACCTGGTCGAGGAGAACGCCGTAATCCACCTCACGGAGCGCGGAAATCCGCGCCGTCGCCCGCCAGAGCTGTCCGCCATCGTGATTGCGAATGTATTTCATGTCGTCGATCGCGACGAGGCTGCGTTCCAGCTTCTTGGCCACCACCCGCCGCCGCGCCGACGCCAGCGGCCCTGTGCCCTGCGGCGTGTCGGGCAGGAACAAGGCGGCAGACATCACCGTGCCTGCACCCACCGTTTGCCCAAGCCGGTCGGCAACGCGTTCGAGGAGCGCCAGCCGGTCCGCAGGCGGCACGGTCGAGTCCTCGGAAAACTCCAGCATCACCTCGATCGGCACCAGCGGCCCGATGTGCTCCTCGATCCAACGATAGTCGCTGATCACACGGCTCTCGGGTGGAAAGAGCGTGTCGATGCGGACCGAGGTTCGGATGCCCGGCACGCCCGCCCCGGTGACAAATATCGACAGGAAGAACAACGCCACGATCACCGGTGCGAAGCGGATGCAGAATGTGGCAAAGCCCTTGGTGAAACCACCCCCGTGGCCCGATCCCGCTGCCGCCTCCTGATGGGCGTGCAGGCGGCGGTCGGTGATCGGCCACCGCTCAAACACGCCCGGCACGATAAGAAACAGCGTGAACAGCGTGGCCATCACCGCGATCGATGCATGGAATCCAAACGCCCGGATCGGCTCCAGTTCGCTGACCACCAGCGACGCCAGACCGATCGAGGTTGTGCCGGCCGACAACAGGCAGGGCAGCCAGCCCAGGCGTATGGCCCGAGCCGCAGCGCCGCTTCTGCCGCCCGAAGTGAGCGACTCGACGAGATAGTTCACGAGGTGGATACCCCCCGACACGCCCAGCGCCAGCACGAGCAATGGCATGACGATCAGCACGGGATTCATCCGGTCGCCAAAGAGATACATCGTGGCGAACGAAAGTCCCACGCACCACAATGACACGACAAACACCAGGCATGCGTAGCCAAACGACCTGAGCGACCACCAGGTGAGCAGCAGGATGAGCACCGCCGCCGGCGCCGCGTAGGTGTCGAGCGAGTCGTTGCTGGCGTCGTCGACCGAGACGTTGTCGACCACGGGGCCGGCCATGTGCACCGCGTCGTCATCGATGGTGGCAGTCTGCCGGATGGTGTCTTTGATCCAGGCCACGGCATGCTTGCGATCGGCGAGCCCCTCGGGCGTGAACCCGAGCACTGCCATCGTGGTTTTCCCATCGGGCCCGACGAGGATGCCCGTGAGCCGCTCGATCGCCGTCTCACGCGGCAGCGACAGCGGCGGCTCCATCAGCCGGTCGAGCACGGTCGACCCTGTGGCG
>JAPLNQ010000275.1 GCA_026401075.1 Planctomycetia bacterium | reverse complement strand
GGCGACGTGATCACGGCGCGAAGTGGCACGACGATCGAGGTGCACAACACCGACGCCGAGGGTCGGATCGTGCTGGCCGATGTGCTCGACGTTGTCCGCGGCTTCAAGCCGAAGCGGATCATCGACGCCGCCACGCTCACGGGCGCCTGCATGGTGGCACTGGGGCATGACGTCGCCGGGCTCTTCACCAACGATCAGCCCTGCTGCGACGATCTCGCCCGGGCGTCCCGCGCCGTTGGCGAGCCGGTCTGGCAACTGCCGATGTATGCCGACTACGACGACCAGATCAGGAGCGAGGTCGCCGACATCAAGAACGTCGGCGACGGCCGCTGGGGGGGCGCCATCACGGCGGCAAAGTTCCTCGAGCGGTTCGTGGGCGGCATCCCCTGGACCCACGTCGACATCGCCGGCCCGGCATTCGCCGAGAAGCCCCGTCCGTGGATCGACGGCGGCGGCACGGGGTCCCTCGTGCGGCCGCTCGTGGAACTCGTCCGTGGCCCGGAGTGAAGCGGCGCCACACCACGAACATCCAATGGTTGACAACTGCCCCCACGAATTGGCCGCGGTTCGGGGCTGACCGGACCCCATCGCCGGACGTTCGCTACGGCCATCCTGGCCTTCGCTCACTCGATGCTGACTGCGCTCCGGCATCCTGCCTGCGACGACCAATCCGCTGAGACGGATCGGTGCCCGAGCAACGCCGGCTCTCGGGGCACGGCCAGCCCCTCACGGATTCTGCATTCGAAACAGTTCACTCCACCGAGCTGTCCGGCGACGGGGCATGGGCAGCCCCGAACCGTCGCCCCTACAGCAGCGTCCCCAGTTCGTCGACGAGGTCGCCGAACCGTGAGAGGGCGGTCGCCACCGGCTCAGGCTTCTCGAGATCGACGCCGGCATCGCGGAGCAGGTCGAGCGGCCACTTGGAGCAGCCGCCCTTGAGGAACGCCAGGTAGGCCTCCAGTTCCTTCTCACTCCCCTCCGCCACCCGCTTGGCGAGCGTGATCGCCGCCGACAGCCCGGTGGCGTATTTGTAGACGTAGAAGGCGTTGTAGAAGTGCGGGATGCGGAGGCATTCCAATTCGAGCTGCTTGTCGATGACAAAACGCGGCCCGAAGTAGGCGTCGAGCAGTTCGCGGTAGATGCCTCTGAGACGCTCGAGCGTCAGCGGCTCGCCGGCCTCTGCCGAGGCGTGGCTCTTCCGCTCGAACTCGGCGAACATCGTCTGCCGCACGATCGTGCTGCGGATGGAGTCGATCTCCCGCGCGATGATCGCGGCCCGTTCCTTCGGCGACGTCACCCGCGCGAGCAGGAGTCGCGTCAGCAGCTGCTCGTTGAACGTGCTGGCCACCTCCGCCACGAAGATCGTGTAGCCGGAGTAGTGGTAGGGCTGGGCCTCAGCCGAATACCGCGTGTGCATCGAGTGACCCGCCTCGTGAGCCAGCGTGAACACATGCTCGATCGCCTCCTCCTGGAAGTTCATCAGAATGTAGGGATCAGAGTCGTACGTGCCGGAGCTGAAGGCCCCTGACTGCTTGCCGGCGTTGGGATACCTGTCGCACCAGCGGCCAAGCAACCCGCGTTCCAGCCGCGTGCTATAGTCGGCCCCGAGCGGAGCGAGTGATTCAATCACCACCCGCACCGCGTCGTTCCACGTGTGCCGCTTTTCGAGTTCCGGCACGAGCGGCACGTAGCAGTCGTAGTGATGGATCTCGTCGAGCCCGAGGATCCGTTTTCGCAGGTCGTAGTAGCGGTGGACGGCCGGCAGGTGCGCGTGTACCGCCGCGATGAGCTGGTCGTAGACGGCGATCGGCACGTTGTCGGCGAACAGGGCCGCCTCGACGGCGCTCGGATAATGCCGCACCTTCGCCGCATACGCGTCGCGTTCGTTGGAGCCGGAGAGCGTGGCGGCAAGCGTGTTGGCGTGAGCCTCGTATTGGGCGTAATACTGATGGAAGGCCGTCCGTCGCACCTCCCGCGACGTGTCGTGCAGGAGGGTCACGAATGTCGCGTTCGACAGTTCCACCTGCTCGCCCGCACCGGTGGACACGCTGCCGAACTTCATGTCGGCGTCGGTGAGTTGGCGGAACACCTTCCCAGCCGTCCCCGCGAAGCTCCCCTGCATCGCCAGGAGTTTTTCCTCCGGCTCCGAAAGCACATGCGGCCGCGTGCGGGTGAGGCGTTCGAGCAGGAGTTCGTAGGGGGCGAGCACCGGCAGCTTCATCCACGCGGCGAGCGTGGCCGGCGGAATCGCCATGATCTCGGGCCGAATGAAGCTGGCCTTCTCGCCCGCAAGCGTGGCGACGTGCTGGAAGCGGCCGGTCATCCGCTGCGGATCGGCAGCCGCCTGATCCTCGCTGGCCCGCAGATGGGCATAGGTGCCGAGCCTGTCGCCCTCGCGGTCGACGGCAAGATCATAGGCCAGGCACTCCGCGAGCCGCTCAGCCGAGGAGCCGAGTGTGCCGGCAAACGCCGCGAACCCCGGAATCCGTTTTTCCCACTCCGCGAGCGCCGCATCCCATTCGGCATCGGATGAAAACAGGCTCTTCAGGTCCCACGTATCTCCGACGGCCACGTCGCCCCGCGCCGGCAGCCTCTTCACTCCACCATTCACGTCAGCCATGCGTTGTCTCCTTCATTGATGATCGCAAAACATACCACGAGGCGCGCCCTTGCGTTGACGGCCGACGGTTCGGGGCTGCCCATGCCCCGTCGCCGGACGTTCGCTACGGCATCCTGCCTTCGCTCACTCGATGCTGACTGCGCTCCGGCATCCTGCCTTCGCTGGTCAGCAACGCCGGCTCTCGGGACATGGGCAGCCCCTCACGGATTCCGCAACCGGACAAATGACGGAGCCGGGGATCGGCGGAAGCTCGAGGCGCTTTTGGATTTTTCGCCCCTGCCCGGAAAAGCACTGTCGCATCGCGTGATGGCGAAAAAGCCACTGTGACGAGACTTCTGCCGTCCCCTGCTGGTTGGGCTAGTTGACCTGCCCTACCGCGAACCTCACAACCTCCACACCGCACTGCCCCAAGCCAGGCCGCCGCCGAAACCGCAGAC
>JAPLNQ010000038.1 GCA_026401075.1 Planctomycetia bacterium | reverse complement strand
GGGCGAATGGTTCGGCGGCTATTTTCTAAAGGCCAAGGCGACGAACGAGTATTACCTCATCGCCGGAAACCAAAACTACAACCTCATCAAGCTCAACGGCTTCGACACGCTCGCGGCCATTCCGGCCGCGACGGTCGCGCTCACGCCCGAGGGGCTGCTGGCCGCGGAGAAGCTGCAGAAGGAGCGGGCGGCGGCGACTTCGGCAGACAATACGATTTCCATCACCCGCATCACGACCCCGGCCGCGGTCGATGGGAAGCTCGAGAAGTATGCGAAGGAATCGTTCGTCTCCTGGAAGGCCGGCAACGCGACCGCCCGCGGGTCCGTGGCGACCGACGGGAAGAGCCTCTACCTGGCCTACGACGTGAACGGCGACTCAAACCCGATGGTCAACGCCGGCAAGGATGTCACCCAGCTCTTCACCACCGGCGACTCGGTCGATCTCCAGCTCGGCACGAATGCTGGCGCCGATGCCAAGCGGACCGATGCCGCGCCCGGCGATATCCGGCTCCTGATCTCGGTGCTCGACGGCAAGCCGGCGGCGGTGCTCTACCGCTGGAAGACAGCCGATGCGAAGCGGCCGCAGACCTTCACCTGCCCCTGGCGGCAATACACCGTGGAGGACGTGCAGGTGCTCACCGACGCCACGGTGACAATCAACCGCCGGAGCGGCGGCTACACCGTGGAGGCCGCCGTGCCGCTGGCGACCCTCGGCTTCGATCCGCAGCCGGGCAAGAACTACAAGCTCGATCTCGGCGTGATCTTCTCCGACGCCACCGGCACGAACCGCCTGCTGCGGATGTATTGGGCCAACAAGGCCACGGGCCTCGTCAACGACGTGCCCGGCGAGATCATGCCTGCGCCAAACCTCTGGGGCTCGGCCACCCTGGCAAGGGAGTCTCCATGACGCTAGCAAAGTGGGGGGATAAATAGGGACGGGAGCGAATTTCTCGGCGCTGCCATCTGCTCCCCACGTGGCGGCAAGTTTTCAACTTATCCGTGCCCCCACCATCGATTCCACAAGTTAAAAACTCGGGGCCACGGGCACGGGCCGGGGTCTAGGTAACTTTTCCGTCCGGTGGGTCATTGTATCTATACATCGCCGCGGAGGGAGTCTGCGATCGACGTTTCCTCGGAAGTGATTTACTCCCCCGCGAAGGAACCCGCGATGCTCCACAAAGAAGAATGTGCTGTCCTGAAAACCGCCACGGCAATCCTTGTGGTCGCGTGTTGGCTGCTCGGTTCCGCCCGCGGTGACGACGCGCTCGTGCAGGTGTCGACCGCCGCCTCGCCCCGCGTGGCCTACTCCGTCGAGCGGCAGGGCGACTCGCTCGTGGTCGTCGTCGCGGTGGAGCCGCTGTCGGCCGACGCCTCGCCACGGCAGCCAGCCGGCGGTGTCGGCGTGCAGCTCGGCGCGGCCGCCGACAAGTCAGTCGTGCTCACCGGCGAGAAGCCAGAGCGCGATCCGGCCGACGGGACCGCGCGGTTCACGTTTCGGATCCCGGCTGAGCGGCTCGTGGCCAGCCCCGCCGGTTGGGAGAAGCTGCGGCTGGCGTTCGCCGTCGAGTGGGCCGGCGGGCCGCTGGGCCAGCCCCGCCAGCGGGAGACGTTTCTCCAGTCCACGGCCCGGTCGCCCCATGCGGGGCTGTCGCCCTCGCCAGTCGATTGGCAGCCGCAGAACGTCGCGGAGTTTGCTCGGGCCGCCGAGGACCGACGGCTCTCCATCCGCTTTCCGTTCACTCAAGCCTGCGATGGAAAGGCCACGATCGTCATCGAAGATGCGCAAGGCAACCGGGTGCGAAATCTCGTCGCCGGCATCGAGATGGCGAAGGGCGACCGACGGATCACCTGGGACGGCTGCAATGACCGCGGCGTGCCGCAGCTGCCGGGCGAGTATCGGTGGCGGTCGATCTCGCATCCGGGACTCGAGCCCGAATACCTCTTCGCGTTCTGCGACGGCCCCGGCTCGAACCACGGCTCGCTGCATGCAGCGGCCACAAACGGCAAGCAGCTCTTCTTTGGCACGTCGGTCTCCGAGGGGGGCCACGAGCTCATCCAGCTCGAGCCCGACGGCACGTTCGTTCGCGGCTACAACTCGCCAAACGGCCACGGCCTGGCGAAGGTGGCGGTGGCGGCGGATGAAAAGTTTCTCTACGCCGTCTACGACGGCACGTTCTGGGGCCAGCATGTCGACCGCGCGAAGCCCGACTGGCAGGCGGAACAGAAACTGTCGCTCGTGCGGTTCGATCACACCACCGGCAATCAGGTCGACTTCAAGCCCGGGGTCCGTTTCGCGGAGCTCGGCCGCTATACCGTGGGGCCGGGCTCGCCGCAGAAGCTTCCCGACCGGATTGCGCTCGCGGGCATGGTGCTTCGCGACGGGCGACTCTACGTGGGCGATGCGGTCAAGGGCGGGATCCTCGACGTCGACCCCGCGACCGGCGAGGTCGCCCGCACGATCCCGCTCGAGAATCCCGTTGCACTGGCCGCCGACGCTTCCGGGCTCTACGCCGTGGCGGGCAGCCGTCTCGTGCGAATCGATCCCGCGACCGACAAAAGCGTCGTGATCGCAGCGTCACTTGAAGGCCAGCCGACCGGCCTCGCGGTCGGCGGCGACGGGCGATTCTTCATCAGCGACGCCGAAGCACACGTCGTGCGGATTCTCGACGCGAAAGGAAAACAGGTGGCGATGGTCGGCAAGCCTGGTGGGATTACGAAAGGGTCTTACGATCCGCTCAAGCTCCACCACCCCGCCGGGCTCGTCGTCGCGCCCGACGGACATCTCTGGGTGACCGAAGAGGAGCGTTGGACGCCAAAGCGTTTCGCGGCCTACGACGTCGCGAAGGGCACGACGCATGGGAAGATGTGGAAGGAGTTCTTCGGCCCCACGGCGTATGGCGCGTCGGGCGGCAGCTTCGATCCCGAGGATTCGACCCGCTGGATCGGACAGGGCACGCTCTTCAAGATCGACGCCGCGAGGAAGACGGCCGTGCCGGTGTCGATCCTGGGCGGTGAGGCGGGCACGCACTACCGCTTCCACCGGCAGGATGGCAGGACGTTCGTCATCGCCTTCGGCAAGGCGACGTTCATCGAGGAACTGTTGCCCGACAACACGCTAAAACCGCTCGCCTGCTTCAGCTCGGCCCACCAATATTCGTACGCCCAGTCGTGGCATCCGCCCCAGGAGTTCGTGGAGGCATTCCGTCGCGACTACCCGAACGTGAAATACGACTACGGCCACGTCGGGCAGCCGAGCCACGGCTACGGCATGCTCTGGGTGGACCGTGACGGAGACGGCCGGATGCAGTCGGCCGAGATCGAGTTCTCGACGGCCGCCGAAAGCCTCGGCGGCTCTGGCTGGGGGCACGATTTCCACGACCTGACCATGCGGATCCCGGCGAAAGTCGCGGGCAAGAACGTGATGGTAACGCTCGCGCCCGATGGCTGGTGGCCGGGCGGCGCGCCCAAGTTTCCCGCCCTCAATGATGCCGTGAAGACCGCCGTGCCGATCGACCTGCCCGGCACGGTCGGCGTGGAGACCACGACCGATCGCTTCGGCAACATGCTCGTCAACAGCGACCCGGAGATGCGGGGCTTCGCCGCTGACGGACGTCTCCTCTGGCGGTATCCCAACCGCTGGTCGGGCGTGCACGGATCCCACGGCGCGCCGCTGCCCAGCCCCGGCGAACTGCAGGGCGTGCTCTTCTTCACCGGCGTCGCGCCGCTCGACGACAAGGCCGACGTGATGTTCATGAACGGCAACCACGGCCGTGGCTTCGTCATGACCACCGACGGCCTCTACGTGGACGAGGTCTTCCCCGACTGCAGGATGATGGCGAATCCTCAGGCCGGCGGCATCGGCATCCTCGGCGGCGAGTGCTTTGGCGGCGCGTTTGGCCGCGACCAGAAATCGGGTGACTATCTCTTCCAGGGCGGCGGGATCTCCTACCGCCTCTACCGGATCGCGGGCCTGGATAAGACCGTCCGCGGCGGCGGGGCGTTCACGGTCACGCCCGAGCAGGCGGCCGCCGCCGAACGCCGCAAGAGCGAGGCGGTCGCCGCCGCCGGCAAGCCGGTGCAGGCGAAGATCGCGTTCGCCGCGACGCCACCGAAGATCAACGGCAAGGGAGAGGGCTGGTCTGGCGAGCCCACGGCGGCATGGGACAAAAGCAAGCAGTTCCCGGTGACCGTGCGGGCAGCGCACGACGGCAGGACCCTCTATCTCAGCTACAAGGTCAAGGACGACGCATCCCCGTGGGTGAACAACGGCAAGGACTGGCAGACGCTCTTCAAGACGGGCGACAGCATCGATTTCCAAATCGGTACCGACGCCAAAGCGAATCCGAAGCGTGGTGCCCCCGTGCCGGGCGACCTGCGGCTTCTGGTGGCGCCCTTCGAGGGCGGCAACCTCGCCGTGCTCTATCGCCATCGGCTGCCCGGCAGTTCCGATGCCGTGGTGTTCCAGAGCCCGTGGCGGAGCGAGAAGGTGGATTCAGTGAGGAAGCTCGATGCCGCGCAGATCGCCGTCAACCGCGCCGGCAATGCCTACACCGTCGACGTCGCGGTGCCGCTCGTCGACTTGGGCCTTGCCCCGGGCGAGGGCAAGCCCCTGCGCGGCGACTTCGGCGTCATCTATGGCGACGCGGCGGGGACGACGAACATCTTCCGCAACTACTGGTCGAACCAGGCGACGGGCCTCGTCAACGACGTGCCCGGGGAGATCATGCTCACGCCCGGGCTGTGGGGCGACATCACCCTGGAGGCGAAGCCATGAAATCTGGAGGCAAAGCCATGAAGAGACAACCGCTCTTGCTCGTGCGCTTGTTCTTGTGCTTGTTCTTGTGCTTGTTCTCGTTCTCGTTCTTGGTTGCCATCATTGTCGGCGTGACCGCGGCAAGCCTGCGGGCCGAGGGCATCTCCTGCGAGGGCATTTTAGGGAACTCGGGTGAACAAGGTGCCACACTCGTCCGCTTCCAAGGTGCCGCGAGCAGCGGCATGGGAATCGTCTGCGATCGCTACGGCTCGCTCTGGGACCGGGCAGGCGCGGCCTTGAACCGCTACGCGGCCGACGGTCGGCTCCTGGCCTCCTACAAACTGCCAAACGCCCCGGTGGACCGAAACTCCGACACGATCGCTCTGCTTGGCGACACGATCGTCGTACGGCTCGGCGGCCAGCTCTCTACGCTTTCCATCGACGCGGCGTCTGGTGCCGAGGTCCAGCCGCTCAAGATCGCAGCCGACAAGCTGTCGTTCTCATCGCACGACGGCTGGCTCGCCGCCTCGAAGGGGCCGGAGGTGTTTCTCGTGAACGCCGCAGGTGAGAAGAAACCGGTTGTGACGCTCAAGAAAAATCCCGAGGCGGTGGCGTTCGGCCCCGACGGCGTCCTCTATGTCGGTCTCGAGTCGAAGCTGTATCGCGTGGTGGCCGGGGCCGCGGATGGAATCGAACCGGCCGGCCCGCAGCCCGGTGAGCGGCCGCAGTTTCTGGATGGATATTGGTACGGCAGCGGCTTTCACAGCACCGAGCGGCGGTTCGACAAGAATCTGAAGCCCGCTCCGGGCGTCGTCTTGGGGGGGAACTCCGGTTCCTTCATCGGCCATGTGGACGAGCAGTCGGAGATTGTGAACGGCAGGGGGCTCGCGCAACTGCGGCCTGATCTGTTTGCGATTTCCGGCTTTGGCGGCATCGTCCATCTCCTCGAATGGAAGCCGGTTGAAAAGCGGTTCTCGCCGATCCGCAGGATCGGCGGTCTGCCGGCCTGCGGGGCGATCGGCCTCGACCGCGAGGGCAGGGTCTGGTGTGGCTCGGGTCAATGGAACTGGACCGATGGCCCGGCCACTCCGCAGCGGCTTGGCATTCCAACCCCGGACAAGGTGTTTGGGCTGACAACGCTCGACAACGGTTCCCTCTGCGGCTACGGCCTCCAGTGGGGCAAACGCACGATGCTCGTCGGCACACTCGACAAGGAGCTTCTCCGCCGGTGGATCGAGTCGGAGACCGTCCTGCCGAAGGAGGCCGTCGCGGTCGCCGTCACTGAAATCGACAAGCGACGATCGCTCGTGGTGCTCGAGCCAGGCGGCAAGGCCGTTGCCGTCGAGATCAATGGCGACGGTAGCTACAAGAGCGACATCGGCCCGGTGCAGCTCACCACCGCTACGCCGGTCAAGGCGTGGACCTCGCTTGCCGCTCCGACAAAAGACTCATTGCTCGCGGCCGGCGACGGCTTCGTGATCGAGTTCGCCCGCGACGGCCAGCAGTGGAAGGAGGAACGCCGCTGGAACTCGAGCGGCACGAGCGGCCAAAGCGGCACGGACACGTTTGGCCCCACGATCCGGCTGACATCAGACGCCGGTCGCCTGTGGGTCGCCGACACTGCGAGAAGCCGCGCACTCTGCTTCGATCAGGCCACGCGGAAGCTGCTCGGATCATTCGGCACCGCCGACGCGCCCGGCGACGATCTCACGCATGTAAACACGCCGACCACGCTGGCGGCCTGCGGCGACCGGGCCGTCGTCTACGACAGTGGCAACCAGCGGCTCGTGAAACTTCGGCTGATCACCCCCGCGCGGTGACCGTTTCGGTCGCTTTCATCGCACTATGGTCTTCAGCTCCCACGTCTTCATCTTCTACTTCCTGCCGCTGGTGCTGGCGGTCTACTTCCTCTTGCCGCTCCGCGGCAAGCACGTAGCGCTCACGCTCTTCAGCTACGTCTTCTATGGGTGGGCCAATCCGTGGTTCATCCTGCTGATGATGTTCCAGACGGTGGTGGACTGGGCCGTGGGCATGACGCTCGCCGGCCTCTGGGGCCGGCCCGCAAACGCCCCCGTGCCGCTGCTCGATCCCCGCGGCCCCCGCACGCGGGCCCAGAAGATCGCCCTGGCCGCCGGGCTCGTCTCGAACCTCGCGCTCCTCGCGTTCTTCAAATACTTCAACTTCGGGCTCGACAACTGGAACGCGGTGATGACGTCCTCCGGCCTGGAGACGGCCCGCTGGGATACGGCACTCCGGATCACTTTGCCCCTCGGGATCAGCTTCTACACGTTTCAGTCGATGAGCTACGCCATCGACGTCTACCGCGGCGACGCCCGGGCGATCCGCTCGATCCTCGACTACATGTGCTACGTGGCGATGTTTCCGCAACTGGTGGCTGGGCCGATCATCCGCTTCCAGGATGTGGCCGACCAGTTTCTCGAGCGGACGCACACACTCGAAAAGTTTGCCCGTGGCGTCGCCTTCTTCGCGCTGGGGCTGGCCAAGAAGATCCTGCTCGCCAATCCCTGCGGCAAGGTGGCCGACACCGTCTTCGACGCGGGCACCGCCGCGACGCTCGACGCCTGGTATGGCGTCTGCGCGTATGCCTTCCAGATCTACTTCGACTTCAGCGCCTATTCCGACATGGCGATCGGGCTGGGGCTGATGCTCGGCTGGGTCTTCGCCAAGAACTTCGACTCGCCCTACCAGAGCCAGTCGATCACCGAATTCTGGCGGCGGTGGCACCTCTCGCTCTCCACGTGGCTGCGGGACAATCTCTACATCCCGCTCGGGGGCAACCGCCGCGGCGAGGTGCGGACGTATGTCAACCTGCTGGCCACGATGGTCTTGGGCGGCCTCTGGCACGGGGCGTCGTGGAACTTCATCATTTGGGGCGCGATCCACGGCGGCATGCTGGCCTTCGAGCGGCTGTTCGGCAAGGACAGCGCGTACGCCCGCCTGCCGGGCCCCGTGAAGACCGCTATTACGTTCGTGATCGTGCTCTTCACTTGGGTCTTCTTCCGGGCCAAGGACCTGCCGGCCGCGCTCGCCTACTGCCAGACGATGCTCGGCCTCGGCGGCCCGCCGAAGGCTGGCAGCGACCTGCTCGCGGGGCTCGTCTACCGGCCGTACTTCGTCGTGAGTTTCCTAACCGCGGCCGTCGTCGTCTGGGCCTGCCCGCAGACCTGGGACTTCACCCGCAGGCTCACCTGGCCCAAGGCGATCTGGGTGGCGGGGCTGCTGCTGCTCTCCATCGCGCTGATGGAGTCGCAGGCCTTCAATCCGTTCATCTATTTTATTTTCTGACCGCACCTTTCAAGCCGCAATGACGCAGACCGCATGACCCAGTCGACGACGAAAAATCTTTCGCGCGAAGAGATCGCCAAGATCGAGATCGGCCACACCGACTCGACCCGGGCGATCGACTGGTTTCTCACGCTCTTCTTCCTTGCCGTGATCGTGACGGTGCCACTGGTGCAGCTTGCCCGCGAGTTCGCCGCCATCCGCGCTGGCAAGGAGCCGGGCCGGAATCTGCCGCAGAGCCTCGACGTCTTCTCGTTTCTGCTGCCAAGCCTCTCGGAAGTCTCGGACCTGTTTGTCGACGGGGCGGCGGAGAAGGGGGGCTTCCTTGCGGCGGGCAGCCGGATGAACAACCGGATGCTAGGCGACATCCAGCGATATGAGACCGACCTCAAGGATCGCGACGAGGTGATGCAGTGGGTGATCCCGCGGATGCAGGTGCCGGTAACGGCCTGGCTGAAGGGCGGCAATGAAGACGCCTACTGCGGACGGGACGGCTGGCTCTTCTACCGCAAGGACATCGACTCGCTCACCGGCCGCGGTTTCCTCGACCCCGACGTGCTCGCGGCCCGCTCCGCCGGCGGCAGCGAACTCGTCGCCCCGCCGCAGCCCGATCCGGTGAAGGCGATCGTCGACTTCCGCGACCAGTTGCAGCGCCGCGGGATTACGCTCGTCGTCGTGCCGGCGCCGGTCAAGCCGTCGATCTATCCGGAGTGGCATTCGGCGCGCTACGACGGGCGAAGCGAGGCCGTGCAAAACCCGTCGTTCGCGGCCTTCAAGGACCGGCTGGCTGGCGAGGGCATTCCCTGCTTCGACCCGGCGCCGCTGCTCGTTGAAGCCAAGGCAGCAGCGCTCAAGCCGCTCTACCTGAAGACCGATACCCACTGGACTCCGGCGGGCATGCAACTCGTGGCGCAGGCGCTCGCCGCGTTCGTCCGTCGCACGGTGGAGCTGCCGCCGCCCGCAGCCGCCCGCTTCACGACCTCGCCGCGCGAGGTCACGGGCCGCGGCGACATCGCGATGATGCTCGAATTTCCGGACGCGTGGAGCGTCTTTCTGCCGGAGACCGTCACCGTGCGGGAGGTGCGTGATGCCGCCGCGGCTTGGCGGCCCGATCGCGATGCCAAGGTGCTCTTCCTGGGTGACAGCTTCGCCAACATCTATTCGCTTGCACCCATGGGCTGGGGCGAGACGGCGGGCCTTGCAGAACAGGTGAGCCTCGCGCTTGGGCTGCCGCTGGACACGATCACTCGCAACGACGCGGGAAGCCACGCCACCCGCGCGATGCTTGCCCTCGACCTCCAGCGCGGCACCGACCGCCTCGCGGGCAAGCAGGTCGTGATCTGGGAGTTTGCGGCCCGCGAACTCGCCTGCGGTGACTGGAAGATCATCCCGCTCGCGGCCGGGGCAAAGCAGCCCGCCGCCACGGACGTGATGCCTGAGGATGGCGGAACGTACGTCCCGGCGACCGGGTCGCCCGTGCTCGTACGCGGCGTGGTGAAGGCCGCGTCGCCCGCCCCGCGGCCCGGCTCCGTGCCCTACAAGGATCACGTGATCATGGTGCACCTCGGCGGGCTCGAAGCGGAGAAGGATCCCGCCGCCGCCGGCAAGGACGCGGTGGTCTTCGTTTGGAGCATGCGGGACAACAAGCCGACGCCGGTGGCCGCGAAGTACGATGCCATCAACAGGAGCGAGCTCGATGACGACGCCCTCCTGCTGGCCGAACCCTGCTGGGGAGAAACTCCATGACGACGACACGATTCATGATGGTGGCTGCGATGATGTCGGCGGCGGCCGCCGCACCTCTCGCGATTGCGGAAGACCCCGCCGCCGCTTTCCGCGAGATCTGCGCGAAAAAGGCCGCCGATGGCGATTCGATGGCCGTTGCCGGCGCCGACGGCTGGCTGTTTCTGCGGGCCGAGCTGCGGCATGTCGGCGTAGGGCCCTTCTGGGGACCGGCGGCGGCTGCGGTCTCGCGGGCCACGTCGCCCGACAAGGCCGACCCGCTGCCGGCGATCGTCGACTTCGTCGCGCAGATGAAGGCCCGCGGCATCGAGGTGCTCGTGATGCCGGTGCCGTGCAAGGCGGTCGTCTATCCTGAGAAGCTGGTCGGCCCTGAGAAGCTGGTCGGCCCGGCCGACGGCCGTGTCGACCAGGTGCATCGCGACTTTTTCGCCGAGCTCGCGGCAAAGGGCGTGCAGGTGGTCGATCTGGCCGAGGTCTTTCGTGCGGAGCGGGCCGACGGCGGCGATTTTTACTGCAAGACCGACACCCACTGGTCGCCCCGCGCCTGCGAGCGTGCGGCCCGATTGCTCGCCACGCGGATCGGAAAGATTCCGGTCGCGAAGCCAGAGGCGTTCAAGACCCGCACCGAGAACCGCACGGTGGTGGGCGATCTCACGGAGGGCAAGGGCAGCGAGGAGTTGCCGGCCCGGGTCGTCGAGGCGGCCGACACGAATCCCGCAGGCAACTCGCCGCTCGAAGACAAGGCCAGCCCCGTCGTCGTGATGGGCGACAGCCACTGCCTGGTATTCCACGCCGGCGGCGATCTGCACGGCACGGGGGCCGGGCTCGCCGATCAACTGGCAGCCGAACTTGGCCGCGCCGTCGACGTGATCGGCGTACGAGGCTCGGGCGCCACGCCCGCGCGGGTCAACCTCCTGCGTCGGGCGAAGGCCGACCCCGCGTATCTCGCGAACAAGAAATGGATCGTCTGGTGCTTCGCCGCCCGCGAGTTCACGGAGAGCGCGGGCTGGTCGGCGGTGCCGTTCGGCGGCGTCGGCGCCCCCGCCCCCGCTCGCTAGGTTTCCGCCCAGGAGAATGTCGATGAAAAACAGACTGCTCATGGCATCGTGGCTGGTCATGGCCGCGGTGGCGGATCCCGCCCTCGCCGGCGACCGCTCCGCCGACATCCGCGAACTCACCGGCAGGCCGACGAAGCTCGTCTGGGTGCAGGACGCGGGCGACACGGCCTGCATGATCGCGGAGCGGCCGACGCTGCGACTGATGGTGCTCGACACGGAAGACGGCAAGGGGGAACGGCCACTTCTACCCGACCTCGGCCGCTACTGGCGGCCTGGGATCACCGACGACGGCACCCGCGTCGTGTTTGGCGATAAGGACAAGAAGACCGTCTCGGTCGTGAAGTTCGACGGCACCGGCCTCCGGCCCCTGCTCGAGAACGCGATCTATGAGGATGTCTGGCAGGATCCGGCGACCGGCCACGACTGGGTCTATGCGACGCTCACGGAGCCGCGTGACGGCAAGGACGTGAGCGTGATCCGCCGCTACCGCCTCGACGATCCGACCCCCAACGATCCCAAGAAGAGCGAGCTCGTCTGGGACAGGATGCCGGTCACCACGTTCATGGTCTCAGGCGACGGCCGTGCGGCATCGGCCGGCGGCGACGGCGGCAATAGCCCCCAGGGCATTCTCACGATGCCCAACGGCGGTTTTTACGCCCGTGCCGGCGGCTGCTGGCCGTCGATGGCGCCCGATGCGAGCCGCCGCAGCTGGGTCTTCACCGGCAACCACCGCAGCATCCACATGTGCTTTCCCTCGGATCGCAGTGGCATCAAGTCCTACAGCACGGGCGTCGACTTCACGAATGTCCCGGGGCTGGTCGAGTTCAAAGGCCAGCAAGAGGCGTATCACCCGCGCTGGTCGAACAACGTCAGGTTTTTTGGCCTCACGGCACCGCTCGAGGCGATCAACTGGAGCTCCGACGTAAAGATGCCCAACCGCACTGCGGAGAAGGTGGAACTCTACATCGGCAGGTTCGCCCCCGACCTGCTGAGCGCGGAGCGGTTCGTGAAAGCGACCGAGAACGACCGCGGCGACTACTACCCCAACGTCTGGATCGAGCCCACCGCGGAGGAGCGCGCCTCGACGATCGCCGCAGCGAAGACCGCCGTTGCGGCAGCGGCGGAGGATGTCGCGCCGGCCGAGCCCGACGACCGCGGCCTCATGTTCGGCTGGGACACCGGCGGCTCCGTGAGCCAGATTACCAACCCGAAGACCGGCCAGATCCGCCAGTGCACGGGGCAACTCCGGGGCGAGGCGACCTTCGGCCTCCATCACGTGCTGAACCTGCGGGGCGGAGGCTTCGTCCCCGAAGCCGCGGCCGAGCCGCTGTTCGCCGCCTGCCGCGGGTCGAATCAATTCGCCCTCGAGGCGATCCTCACCTCCGCGGGTCGGCCGGCGGTGGCGGAGGCGGTCGTGTTCGCATTCGCCGACGACCTTGCGGCCGGCAACGTGGTGCTTGTGCAACGCGGCGACGAACTGGGACTGCGGCTGAAGACCGACGACGGCCCACGGGAACTCGTGTCGCTCGGCCGGCTCGCCCCCGGCGTTCCCACGCATCTGATCGTCAGCTACTCCTCCGGCAAGCTCGGCATCTATGTCGGTGGCAGGCCCGCGCTCGTGCCGACCGCCGCGGCAGGGGGCCTTGGATCCTGGACAGCGCAGCCCGTGATTTTCGGCGACGCCTGGCAGGGCGGCCGCAACTGGCCGGGCGCGCTCGAAGGGATCGCGATCATGAACCGCGAGATTCCCGAGGCGGAGGCCCGGCGACGCTTCGAGCGGCAGCGGGAAAGCCGCAAGAGCCGCCGGCCGGTCGAGCCGATCGTGGCGGAACTGAAACTCGTCGGCACCTGCGAGGCGGCCGATCCCAAGGCGATCGCGCCCTATCGACGTTGCTTGTCGGTGCAGCACTACGAGGTCGCCAAGGTGCTCAAAGGCAAGCTCGACGACAAGGAGATCACGGTCGCGCAGTGGTCGGTGCTCGACGGCAAGGTTTTTCCGGGCTATGGAAAATTTGCCAAGGGCCAGACCTACACGCTCACGCTCGAGCCGTGGGAGGCGCATCCCGAGCAGGAATCGGAGCGAATGATTCCCGGCGACTTCGATCCGACGCTGCCGCTGTTTTACGACGTGACGGTGCCGCCGGCCGCGGCCCCGAAGCCGGCCACCGCCACGTGGCGGGGATTCCGCGGCGACGCAAACTCCGGGGGCGATTGGAACGCCCTCGAGCCGGAATCGCCGTGGAGCACTGGGCTGCCCCCCGGGCCGGAAGACACCGCGGTCCTCGGGCCGGTCGCCGCGGGCTCGCGGGAGGTGACGACGACCGAGCCGGTCGTGATTCGCAGCCTGAAGCTCGCGCAGCCCGACGCCGCCGGCCGCAACCGGCTGAAGCTTGGCGCGAGCCTCACGATTATGGGCAACGATGCGATTGCGATGGAGGGCACGCCCGAATTCGATGCCAACGGCCAGCCGATCACGCTCGATGCCGGCTCGCTGCCGAGAGTGTCGTTCGCGGGCCGCGTCCGCCTCGGGGGAAACGGCGCCGTCAGGGCCGTGGTCATGCTCGGCGGCGGTGATTACCGCTCGGCTCCCACCGTGGAGTTCAAGGGAGACGGAAGAGATGCTGCCGGAGAGGCCGTCATGCGGGTCGTGTCGGCGCAGCTGACGAGTCTCGGCGCCGGGTACACCGCCGAGCCTACGGTCACGTTCACTGAGCCCGAGATCGCCGGCGGTCGCCGTGCCCGGGCCCGGGCGGTCGTCGACAAGAAGAGCGGAGCCCTGGAGCGGCTGCTTCTCGAAGACGGCGGCTCCGGCTACCGCCGGCCGCCGACCGTCACGATCGAGGGCGGCGGCGGCACCGGGGCACAGGCCGAAGTCGGCCTGGCCGTGGCCAGTGTCGTGGTGACGCGGCCCGGGACGGGCTACACGAAGCCGCCGCAGGTCGCCTTCAGTGGCGGCGACGGCGCGGGAGCCGAGGCACTCGCGGCCTTGCAGTTCACCACGCTCCGCTATCGCGGTTCACAGAGCGACGCCATGCTGATCAACAGCGGCACGAACCACCAGGACGGCGCTGCGGTCGTCTTTGACTGGGCAGCCGACGCCAACAATGGGGGGAGTCGCGGCTGGCGCAACGAAGGCGATTGGACGCTGGCCAATGGCGCCATGATTCTCTTCGGATCGACGACCGGTCGCCCCGCCTGGTTCAACGGCGGCGTCAATGCCGGCACGATGCGAGTCGGCGGCGGCTCGCGGCTCGGGCTGCCCAGGCTCGAGAACCAGGGCACGCTCGAACTCGGCGCCGGCATCGTGCTCGGCCAGCTCGACTTTGCGGGCCGCGACATGGAGCTTGTGAACTCCGGCCGGGGCGCGATCCGCGTCGTCGGCAGCTCGGCCGAACAGCCGGCGGCGTTCGGTGCCCTCTCACCGGAGGGCAACGGCAAGCGGCTCGTGAAAAACGGCGCGGCCGACAAGCCGTCGGAGACGCGGTTTATCATCGGCACCGACAAGGACCACGCCGTCTTCCGCATGCAGGGAGGCAACGTGACATTTGCAAACTTCGGCACGGCCGAGATCGCGGCCGGGGCCATGCTCGCACTGCTCACCGACGACTCCGGATCGTCGCACAAGTTCCTTAATCGGGAGGCAAAGTTCGAGAACAACGGCGCTGTCCGCTGGGCCGGCAGGCTGCAAGTGCAGGGCAATCATGGCGGATTCGCCGGCATCGAAAGCGGCGGCACGATCACGATCGCGGGCGACGCCGTCGAATTCGAGCGGCTGCAGAGCAGCTGCGGGCCGGGCGGGCACTACGATGCGGTCGAGACCGCCAGCCGGTTCGTCGTCACGAAGACCGGCACGCTCGAGGGCACCGGCCGGCTGCGCTATCTCAACGCGACCGGCGTGGCGAGCATGAAGTCGCTCCCGGTGCGATGTGCCGGGCTTCTCTCACCCGGCTCGGCGGGCGGCATCGGCCGGCTCGAGTTCGACGACGCGAGCCTCGAGCTTTCCGGTACGCTTCGCACCGACATCGCCGGCCCCGCCGCAGACCCGGCGAAGACCGACGCGATCGTCTTCTCGAGCGAGGGCTCGGGTATCGTCGAGATCACGCCCGAGGCCGTGCTGAACGTTGTGCCCGCCGCCGGCTTCACTCCCCGCGGCACCTTCCGCATCGCCACTGCCCGTTCGGTGAAGGGAACTTTCACGACGCTCCAGTTGAACGGCCGGCCGACGGAGGCCTTCACGGTCAACTCCCTGGCCGATGGAATCGAAGTGGTCTTCAAGTGAAAATGGAAAATGGTTCCAGCCACCAAATCTGGGCAAGTTGAAAACTTGCCGCCACGAGCGCCCCCGGCCTTTTGATCGCGGGATTTTGGGGGTCAGGGGTAACTTTCCATAGGGACAAGTCATTGCTTTATATCCCGCCGGCTGTCTTCGCCGGTTTCTGCACCCGCGTTTCCGCACCCCTGAGGCAGCCCATGCAAGCGTCTTTGTTTCAGCGTCTTTGTCGGCCTGCATCCGTCAGGCTGGCCGTCTGGGCTGCCGCCATCGCTTCTGCGGCGACCGTCACGACGGCCACTGAGACCGAAAACCTCAATATTCGCATCCTGCCCGCCCCGGCGAGCATGGCGATCGACGGCAAGGCAAACGACTGGGACCTCTCCGGCGGCGTCTTCGTCTGCGGCGACGTGGAGAACCTCCGCGACCAGATGGGGGTCTGGATCCACACGATGTACGACGCCGAGAACCTCTACGTGCTCGCACGGTGGCTCGACGAAACGCCCCTGAGCCACCCCGGGCTGGTCGCTGGCGACGTCGGCTGGGGCGGCGACAGCCTGCAGCTGCGGATCATCGCCGACCCCGACCGCAAGGACCCGCGGAGCAAGATGGGAGAGCTCCCCGTCTGCTGGGTCACGGCCTGGCGCGACCGCGAAGGCAAGGACGTGATCGACCTCGCCTTTCCGAGAAAGAAAGAAGCTGGCGGCGACTTCAATGTCAAAGACGCCAAGACCGTCGGCGGCCGGCAGGCCTTCGCCGTAAACGCCGACGGCAAGGGCTACACGCAGGAGATCGCCCTGCCATGGAAGACGCTCATCGACGGCGGCATCGTGCCCAAGGCGGGCGGCAGGATCGTCTTCTCGGTCGAGGCCAACTTCAACACGTCGGCCGGCTTCCGCATCACGCTCAAAGACATCTTCAGACCGGGCGTCTCCCCGGACCGCGTCTTCGCCTTCCAGGCATTCGGCTGCTGGGGCATCGGCACGTTTGCACCGACGGGCAAGGTCGAGCCGCAGAAGCTGCAGCTTGCCGACAGGCGGGAGTTTGCCGTGACGATGCGTGACAGCCGGCCCGCGATCGATTGGACGGGGCTCTTCGAGGCCAAGAAGATGGAAGGCTTTGCGAAGATCGCCCTCGACATGCCCGAGGACGGCTACGTCTCCCTGAACATCAAGAATGCCGAGGGCCGCGTGGTTCGACAGCTGCTCACGGCCGATTTCCTCACCCGCGGCACGCACGAGCTGCTCTGGGACGGCCTCACCAACAAGAGCCACCTGAAGCCGGGTGAGGTCGTGGAGCCGGGCAGCTACACCTGGGATGCGATCCACCACAAGGGGATCGGCCTGCGGCTAGTAGGCTGGGCCGACAACGCCGGCAAGACTCCCTTCGATTCTCCCGGCGGCAACTGGGGCGGCGACCACGGCGATCCCTGCGCCGTGACCACCGATGGCCAGTCGATGGTTCTGGGCTGGACCGGCTCGGAGGCGGGGCAGGCGGTCGTCTGCACCGACCTCGAGGGCAACGTGAAGTGGCGGCACAAGCGGGGCGGCTTCGGCGGCGCGAGCCACATCGCGGTGGCCGACGGCATCGTCTATGTCAACGACAACCAACTCAATGAGTCGATGATCTACCGTGTCGATGCCAAGAAGGGCGACTACAGTCCGTGGAAGGGTAAAGACACCGCCAGCCTGCCGATCGAGCCGGGCCTCGCGGGCCTCGACGTGATCGGCGGCAAGCTCTACCTCGCCACCAAGGATGGCGTGCGGGTGCTCGACGCGACGACGGGCGACGAAGTGGCAAAGATCGCTGTGAAAGATGCCGGTGATCTCGAGGCGGGGCCTGATGGCGGCGTGTTTATGATCAGTGGCGGAAGCAGCGTGCTGCGGCTGGCTGCCGACGGCACCGCGACGCCAGTGGTCACGGGGCTACAAGCCGCGAAGGCGATCGCGATCGGCGCCGACGGCTTGATTCATGTGGCCGTGGGCGATCCCGACAATGTCGTGAAAGTGTTTGATGCGGCAGGCAAGCCGCTCCGCACGATCGGCAAGCAGGGAGGCCGACCGTTGCTCGGCCCCTGGGACAAGTCCGGCATGCGGTTCGTGAGCGGCCTGCGGCTCGATTCGAAGGGCGTGCTCTGGGCGGCGGAGCTGGATCACTGGCCGAAGCGGTTTTCCTGCTGGACCGCGACAGATGGGGTATTCGTCCGCGAGTTCTTCGGGGCGACGTCCTACGGGGCGCTCGGCGGAGCGATCTCGCCGGTCGATCCGCTTACTCTTGTTGGCAGCGGCTGCGAGTGGCAGCTCGACAAAGAGACGGGCCGGGCCTCGTGCGTGGGCGTGTTCTGCCGCGAGGGCATGTCCAACAGCCGGTTCGGCCGCTCCCGCGACGGCCGGCTCTACGTCGCCGTCGCCACCGGCTGGATCCACGGTGCTCCGCCCGTGCTCCTCTACGAGCGGCTCGGACCGGGCCGCTACAAGCTCCGCACACGGTTCGAAGCCTTCGCCGAAAAGAAGAACTCCGAGGGATTTCCTGTCGGCAAGCTCACGGGCATGAAGATCTGGTCCGACGCCAACGACGACGAGCGTGAGCAGCCGGAGGAATCGCGCGACTATCCGGGCGACCCCGGCGGCTGGATCACCGGCTGGTACATGCCGATGACGCCCGACCTCACGTTCTACGGCACAATGCTCCAGCTCGCCGTCACGGGCTACACGCCGTGTGGTGCACCACAATACGATCCATCCACCGCCCGTAAGCTGCCGGTGCCGGCCGACATCGCCACCCGCGGCAGCATGGGGGCCCAACGCGGCTGTGGCTCCGCTGACGGCACCGCGATGCTCTTCAACGGAAAGTATGGCGAGGCGCACGCCGACTTCGCCTGCTACGACATCACGAGCGGCCAGTTGCGGTGGACGTATCCCAACAACTACGTCGGCGTGCACGGCGGCCACCACGCACCGCCGGCGAGCGTGGGCATGATCCGCGGCGCCTACGACATCCTCGGCACCGGCACGCTTCCCGATCCGATCGGCGACATCTTCGTGATCGGCACCGACAAGGGGGAGTGGCATGTGCTCACGGCGGCGGGCCATTACCTCACTCGGCTCTTCGAGGCCGACCCGCTCAAGATCCGCTGGCCGCAGTCGGCCGTGCCCGGCGCGATCATGGACAACGTGCCCCCCGGCATGGGCGCCGAGGATTTCGGCGGCTCGATGGCCGTCACCGACACGGGCGAGCTCTACCTGCAGGCCGGCAAGACGGCCTACATCAACATGAAGGTCGTCGGGCTCGACACCGTGAAGCGGCTGCCCGGCGGCTCGCTCACGGTTGGCCAGGCCGACCTGGCGACGGCCAGGCAGATCCGCGAGAAGATGCTGCAGCAGAGCGTGGGGGCAGCCGTGGCGACGGCGAGAAAGAAGACCGTCGCATTCACCGGTGACCTGCGAAAAGACTTTGACGAAAAGCAGCCGCTCGCGTTTCAGAAGACGCCGGCCGACCGCGTGGAGGCGGCGATCGCCTACGACGACACTCATCTCTATCTCGGCTGGGCGGTGAACGACGCCACGCCGTGGATCAACGGTGCTGGCGATCCGGCCGAGATGTTTGGCGGCGGCGATACCGTCGACTTCCAGCTCGGCACCGATGCGAAGGCCGATCGCAAGCGGTCGAAGCCGGTGCTCGGCGACCTGCGGCTCTCGATCGGCAGTCACGGCGGGAAGCCGACGGCCGTGCTCTACCGGCCCGTGGCGGCGGAGAAGGCCGTGCGGAAGTATTTCTCCGGCACGGTCAAGGAGGGCTACTTGATCGAGAGCGTGAAGGTGCTCGACACCGTCAAGATCGAGGTGAAGGCCGACGCCAAGGCGAAGCGATACGTCGTCGAGGCGGCGGTGCCGCTGGCAGACTTGGGATTAAAACCCGCCGCCGACCTGACACACTCCGGCGATTTTGGCGCGACGTTTGGCGATCAGGCCGGCAAAGACACGGTGCTACGGAGCCACTGGAGCAACCAGGCCACCGGCATCGTGGCCGACGAGGTCTGGGAACTCGTGCCGCAGCCGCAGAACTGGGGCCAGATCACGTTTCAGTGAGCTCCACATACTCCAGCGCGATACTTCCAGGGCGATATTTCCAGAGAGCGAGGCACGCGATGCACACAGTCCTGCGAACCATCTCTGTGGCATGCGTGCTCGCGTGCCTGTTGGCGGTCGGCGGCACGACCGTTCACGGCGTAGAGATTCCCGCTGCCTATGAATCGCCGGGCGATGGTTTCCTGAGCCTTACCCTCTGCAACGGCCAGGGGCAGATCGTCCGCAGCCTGCTCTCGGCGGAGCCCGTGAAGGCGGGCGCGGGGATGGTCCGCTGGGATGGCACCGACGACCTCGGTCGTGTCTGCCCGGCAGGCGAGTATGCGGTCCGCGGCCTGTTCTTCGACAAAGCCCCGTCGCTCGCGTATCGGATGACGGTCGGCCGTTCCGGCAACCCGGCCTACCGCACGCCCGACGGCAAGGGCGACTGGGGCGCAAACCTCGGCGGCGGCACCGGCATCGCCGCCAACAAAGACTCCGTGATGATGGTCTTCAGCTGCGTCGAAGACAATCAGATCACCGGCCTGCAACGCGTCGACCTCGAGGGCAACATCCTCCGCCGCTACTTTTCCTTTTATCCATGGGATCAGCGGTCGAGCGCCGCGATGGACGACAAGAACATCTACGTCGCGATCTATGCGAGCAATGATCAAGGCGGAAAGCTGGAACTCGCCGCCTACACGCTCGACGAGTCCCGTGGAAAAATCCTCGCGGCCCTGCCGGTGAAGCCGACGGTCACGCAGCACGGCCGCTGGCGAAACCGGCCCGTCTCCTACACCGAGGGCATGGCCCTCTCCGACACCACCGTCTACGTTGCCGTGCCCCACGACAACGCCCTCCTCCTCGTGGGCCGTGCTGACGGAAAGGTGACGCGGATCGACCTGCCCAGCCCGCGCGGGCTCGCTTTCCACGACGGAAAGCTCTTTGCGGTGAGCGGCCACAAGCTGCTGCGGCTCTCCGCTGACGGCAAGGTGGAGGCTACGCTCGTGGATGGCGGCGGGCTCGAGCACCCCAGTTCGCTGGCCGTCGATGCCCGGGGCAACCTCTACGTGGGTGATTCAGGCGCCGATAGCTACGCCGCCGGCACGCTCGTCGGCGGCGATCGGCTCGCCAAGGGCGGCACACGGCAGATCCACGTGTTCTCGGGCGAAGGCCGGCCGCTCCGCCGCCTCGGCACTCCCGGCGGATCGCCGCCGGAGGGACGGTTCAAGGAGGATGGCTTCGGAGAGATCTCCGGCATCGCCGTCGATTCGCAGGGTCGGCTCTGGGTCAACGACGTTGCCACGGGCTTCAAGCGAAACAGCCTCTGGTCGACCGATGGCAAGCTCCTCAGGCAGTGGTTCTGCCGAAAGATCCAGCACACGGCCGACGTCGTGAACCCCGCCAACCCGCGAGAGCTGCTCTCGATCCGCGAGATCTTCGATGACGCGCCCCCCGGCATCTTTGCCTACGAGGTCGACTTCGCGAAGGGCACGTGGAAGCCGTCATGGTTCTACGAACTCACCGTCGAACGCGGCTACGCCCCGTCCGCGGGCGGCTATCAGAGCTTCACGCACGGCGGCTTCCCAATGGCCAAGGCGTATCCAGAGAAGAACGGCCGCTGGCCGGCGTTCGGCTACTCCGACAGCCTCGCCGCGATCGACGGGCGGCTTTTCATGCTTCAGTCGAGCGGCAACGGCGAGGGGGCCATCCATCTTGTCACGCCCGACGCGCCACCGAAGCCCGTGGCGATGATCGGCTACCACCATCTTCAGGAGAAAAACGCGGAGGGCGAGTGGCTCGCCAACTACGACCAGCCCGGGCCCAATCGCTGGATGACCTGGGCCGACCGCAACGGCGATGCCCGCATGCAGCCCGACGAGATGACGGTCACCGAAAACGATTCCAAACTCGCCCCCTTCCGCCGCGTCTTTGACGCCGCCTTTCGTCCCGACGGGTCCGTGGCCCTCTCGATGGTCGGGGCCAATGGATTCGTCGACGCCACCCTCGCGCCGCGAAAATGGCTCCCCAATGGTGTGCCCGTCTTCGACTGGTCCGACGTGAAACTCTCGACCGCCGACCGTGCGCAGCCCGATTTCGGCGGCGGCGACGGAAATAAGAAACCCGGGGTCGTCCGCGCGATCGGCGCGACGACGAAGGATGGCGTGGATTACGCGCTGCTCGAGCCCAACGCCCCGCCGGGCCTGCGGCTGCCTGGCATCGACGGCGACGGCTGGTGGGCCAGCCGCAACTGGCGGAAGAAGCTCGCCGCCTGGAACGCCGATGGCACGCTTAAGTGGGCGGTCGGCCGCCGTGCCCCCGCCCGCGCGAAGCGGGGCGAGATGTACAACCCGATGGGCCTCTCCGGCGTTGCCAGCGGCTGCATCTTCCTTTCGGATGCCATGTCGATGACATGGGTCTGGCACAAGGACGGTTTTTACGTGGGCCGACTCTTCCCCGACACGGGGCTGGGGGTGATGGACGACACGGGCATCTATGTCGAGATGATGGGGAACGGGATCCACGAGGAGAACGGCCATCTCTACACGCTCGTCAACGACACAGCGTGCGCCGTCCACGAGGTGGTTCTGCCGACGTTCAAGCCGGTCGTCGCGTCGGCCGTACGGCTCTCGGCGGACGACGCGGGCCGCGCACAGCCGTGGGATCCCGACGGCCCCGATCCGTCACTGCGGCCGACATTCACGGCCGTGCGACACGACCCCACCCGCGTGGGTGCGACGCCGATGAAGCTCGACGGCGAGTCCGACGGCCGCGAGGGCTGGCACGAGGGCAAGATCCCGCCGATGCTGATCCTTCTCGACGGGCAGCGGCTTGCCGACGTTCGCGGCATGTACGACGCCAAGAATCTCTATCTGCACTACTCCATCCTCACGCCGACGCCGTTTGCCAATGCCGGCACCGAGCTGCCACTGTCGCCGTTCGTGAGCGGGGCCTATGTCGACTTCTGCGTCGGCCCCGACTGGAGCAAGCCGCAGCGGGAGAAGCCGCTGGCCGGCGACGTCCGCGCCATCCTCGCGCGTGTGGGCGGCAAGCCGGAGGACTTCTCGCAGGGATACTGGCCGGTGCTGCCAGGCGCGGGCGGCTCGCCGACCGTGATCCGCTCGCCGGCGGCCGAGGCGAAGTTTGACCGCATCGGCCCGGTTGATGGGCTGGCCATGGCCTGGAAGGACAAGGGCTTCGACGACCGGTTGAAGGTGCATCGCACGTCGCTCGAGGTGCACGTGCCGCTGGCAGCGCTTGGCATCGTTGGCGATCCTGCGGGCCGCAGCATCGGCTTCGATGCCTCGGTCGCCGTGGCGAACGAGGGGGGCGACCGCCGCGAGCGGGCGATGCACTGGGCCGGACTGTCGGAGGGCGTGGTTGTCGATCGCCCAGGCAGCGCCGTGCTGCTGCCCCGCACGTGGGGCACGCTGACATTCATGCGCTGACACACACACGACGAATCAGTGAGGATTCTGGCAGCAGCATGGCGGCCACGCGGCCGTGTCTGCTCTGGCGGTCACCGTCACGGCTGAAACACGATCTCGCCCCAGTTGGCCGGTTCCATCCGGAGCTCGAAGACCTCGTCGTTGACGAGGCCCGTCGACTGGTTGTTCCAGTGGGTGCGCAGCAGCGTGTCGTTGCCCGACTTGTCGCCGTGCGTGGCGCCGAAGTCGCCGCGGAGCGCGAGGCCGTCGTTGATGGCGAGCCCGAGCGACGCGAGCGGAATCGCGGCCTCGACCACGTATCGCTTGCCCTGCGCATCCACCTTCGCGACCACCTTGGCGTCGGCCAGAACGGCGACACTGTCCATTGCGTATTCCTTGACGACGCCGGAACTGAACACCTTGGGCTTCTTTTCATCCGCCACCTTGCGGTAGACCACGGCCGTGGGCTGGCCTTGGAAGTTGCCGATCGACAGCCGCAGGTCGCCCTTCACAGGCTCTGTCCGCTTGGGATCCGCCGCGGGGGCGGTGCCAAGCTGCAGATCGACCGTGTCGCCACGGGCATAGAGACACTCTGGGCCGTCCGCGCCGTTGACCCACGGCGTTTCGTCCTGCACCTCCCAGCCGACGTAGAGGGTGGCGTCGTCGCGGGCCATGGCCACCCGCACCCGCGAGCCCGCCTGCTTCTCGAATGCCGGCTTCTCAGGCCCCTCGAAGCCCTTGAAGTCGGCGTCGAGATTGCCGGTAAACGCGATCGTCGACTTCTTGACTGCATATTTCTTGTTGCCTTCCGCGGCCTGCAGCTGCTTCTCACGGAATGTGCCGGCCGTCTTCACGTCGTCGGCGCCAATCGTCACCGTGCCGCCTGAGAGTCCCTGGATCGTGTCGAGGCCCGTGACCTCCGCATTCCAGAGCGCGGTCTTGCCGGCCTGGATATAAACCTTGCCGTCGGCTCCTTGCCGCATCGATCCGCCGAAGTCCTCGCCGCCGAGACCGGGGGGCACGTTGTCGAGGATGGTGCCGGGCACCGCCTGCTCGGGCCACTGGGTCTTGAACCCGTCCCCCTGGAAGAGCCGCGTCAGGTAGAAGCCGTCCTCAGTGAGCAGGTGCCACTCGCCGATATTGCCGTTGACAGCCCAGATGCCGCCGACCGG
>JAPLNQ010000295.1:4209-46431 GCA_026401075.1 Planctomycetia bacterium | reverse complement strand
ATACGCGTGCCAGATTGGGCACGCGACGAACTTGAGAAGGCTTACCAAAGGATTCAGAACCTCACGGCGGCAAGGCGGCTATGGGAGCGGGTGTTCACCGAGAAGGAACGCCGGAAGTGTGGCGGCAGTTTGGCTGCAGCGTGGACTGCCGACACGGGATTGACGGTCGGCATGTACTGCACCGCTCGTGGCACCACCGCCGACCGTGGGCTCGTGGAAGTCGCGCACGCCCTGGGCTTTCTCAATGACCGGCTGCGGGACGATTTGCTTGATGCTCTCGGGGAGCAGCCTGCCGAGCGCGACCCCGAAAAGCCGCACTGGGACAAGCAGGCCCGTGAACTTCGATTTCGTAGCGTCGTGGTGCGCAAGGTGCCGAAGCCAGCCTCCGCAGGAAATATCGTCCGGATACTCGATGAGTTCGAGGACTTCGGGTGGCCGCCTCGCATCGAGGATCCGTTTGGCGAGGGCGGGAAAGACGATCGGCGGCGACGGGCAGTGGAGACCCTGAATAACGGCATGCTCAAGAAGTCGATGTGGTTCGAGTGCGATGGCGACGGCACCGGCTTCATCTGGCGGGCCTCGCCGCGTGGAAATGCGCGGAAGACCGCGAAGAAGGCAGCCAAACGCAAAAGTCGATGAACTGCCGGTCCCCGCCGGCCGTTTCGATGATCCGCTCGTGGTGAAACCGACCACGACTACGTGAGCCCGTCGCAATTGCGGCGGGCTTTTTCTTTTCACACCACGAGAGCTGCACCGCGGCGCCGTCCCGTGGACGGGCGCAGCACGGGCGCTCCGTGGATTCATCCCCCAGAAGGAGTTTCAGATCATGGTTGTTGTTGATTCGATGCGAGTCGCGACGGATGCGATGGCGAAACACGGTCGAACATGGAGCTTTTTCATCATGGCAGCCAGCAGGAATATGGGGTGCGTGAAGCTCTCGGCAGACGAGCTCACCACCAACTTTACAAGTGGCCCGTGGGCCGAGAAGTATCCGCCGATCCTCACGATCGCGCAGGCTGCGGACATGCTGCAGGTGCCCGTCGGCACGCTTCGCTTCTGGCGAACGACCGGCAAGCTGAACGGCTGCAGCCGACGCTACGGCCGCGTGCTCCGCTTCTATCGTGATCGCCTCGTCCGGTGGTTTTTCGAGGGGGAGGGACGCCGTGGCGCATGAACGACCCCCCGGTGGCCGGCAAGCCGGCCACGGATACGAACGGATCGGTGAGCGGGTCTCGATCTTCCAGAACAGCCGCGTCTGGTACGCGAACTGGCAGGAAGGGCCGAAGCAACAGCGGAAGAGTCTCCGCACCCGTAACCACGATGTCGCGAGGCAGAAGGCGCGTGTGCTGGAGAGCGAGCTCTCCGGTGCAGTGCCGAGGCAGGCGGGCACGTTCGACGTCGCCGCCGTCGTGCAGTCCTACCTCGATTGGCAGGACTCCAACGACCGCGCCGCCAAGACCATGATGAAATACCGGGGTGTCCTCAATCGGTTTGTGGCCCATTGCCACACGGCCGGCGTGCGGCTCATGCACGCGATCTCGGTACAGACGATCGACGAGTTCGGCGTGCGACGGCGGCGGGACGGCATGGCCGCGAAGACGGTCTATACCGAGCTGACGATCATCCGGCAGTGGCTCAACTTCGCCGTCACCCGCCGGATGCTCACCGCCAGCCCCGTGGCCGGCACGAAGCTGGTGAAGCCCAAGCCGACTCCGAGGGATTACTGGCGACAGGACAAGCTCGACGCGATCGTGGACGCCGCCAAGGGGCCCTACAAGGCGGCCTATCTTCTGATGTCCGAGACCGGGATGCGGGTTGGCGAGGTCATCCACCTCACGTGGGACGACCTGACGCTGGATGGACCGGCGCCCGTCGCACACATCAGGGCGAAGGAGGTCGTGGCCGGGGCGAAGCCCTGGCGACCGAAGAACGGCGAGGAGCGGGCCGTGCCGCTTTCCCCGCGGGCCGTTGCCATGCTCCGCTCGCTTCCCCGCCGGCGCCGCTGGTTGATCGATCGGATGAACGGCACCGCCGCCACCGCGAACCAGCCGGCGAACGACCGCCACATCCTGGCTTATCTTAAGACCGTGCTCGCGAAGCTCGGCCTCGAGGGCACGAACCACAAGTTCCGACACTCCTTTTGCACGATCGCCGTGCTCGCCGGGGTGGACTTCTTCACGCTCCGTCGCTGGGTCGGTCACGTCGACGAGGAGGCCCTGAAGATCTACGTCCACATCGCCGACGAGCAGGCCCAGGTGACCATGCGGCAGTTGACCGAGCGCCGCCAGGCCGCCGGACGCCCTTCCAAGCCCACCCGGGGGCGGCAGGGCATCAGCAAAGTTTCAGCAAAGTCGCCCCGCGGTGGTCGCGGGACTGGTGGTGGTTCAGCAAAGTTTCAGCAAAGTCACGGAGGGAAACGATGACTCCCTTTTCAAGAAGCCTTGGAAACAAGGCCCCTTCTTCTCGACCTTCTTCACCAAACGGAGAGGGCGGGATTCGAACCCGCGGTCCAGCTTTTGACCGGACACGGCTTTAGCAAAGACGCGCATTCGACCACTCTACCACCTCTCCAGCACCCCGCCGAAACCGCCATAGACTGGCGTCCCGCCGGGCGGTCTATTCTGGACCCCATCGGCCGGTCATGCAAGGAGGCTTCGCGCGTCATGAGGATCACGAGGATTCCAGCCCGGCTGGTGCTGGCCGCCGCCGTTGCCGGCGTGGCTCTGGCAGCCGGCAAGCCGGCTCTTTTCGCCGCCGAACTGATGGCCGCGGCCCGCTCGAGCATTCAGGCCGAAGATGCCAAGCGGCACGTCTGCGCCCTCGCCGACGACGCTCTCGAGGGCCGCGAAGGGGGCAGCCGCGGCGGTCGGGCTGCCGGCAGCTACATCATCAGCCACCTCGAAAAACTCGAGCTCGAACCCGCCGGCGACAATGGCAGCTACTACCAGCAGTTTGGCGGCATGCGAAACATCCTCGCCCTCGCCCGCGGCAGCGATCCGGCCGTCGCCAACGAACTGATCGTGGTCGGCGCCCACTACGACCACGTTGGCTACGGCAACTCTGGCAACAGCTATGGCCCTTTCGGCTTCGTCCACAACGGGGCCGACGACAATGCCTCCGGTGTGGCCGGACTGATCGAAGTGGCCGAGGCGATGCAGCACCTGCCGGGCCGACCGCGGCGGCCCATCCTGTTCGCCTTCTGGGATGGTGAGGAAAAGGGGCTGCTGGGCTCTTACCACTTCGTGCGTGTGCGGCCCGCGCTGCTCGCTCAGATGTCGATCGCCTTTTCCGTAAACCTCGACATGATCGGCCGGCTCCGCGGCGAGCGGCTGGAGATCTTTGGGGCCCGTACCTCCGAAGGGCTGCGGGCCGCGGTCGTGCAGTCCAACAACCGGCCCGCTGCCCAGCCTCTCGAACTCGCCTTCGACTGGGCCATCGACGAAGACTCCGACCACTATCCGTTCATCGCCGCCCAGATCCCCACCATCATGTTCCACACCGGGTTGCACGACCAATACCACCGCCCCAGTGACGACGTGCAACTCATCAACTTCGAGGGCATCGAGCCGGTGGCCAGGCTCACGCTCGATTTTCTCACGGCACTGGCCGACGATCGAGGGCCGCCGCGGTCCTTTCGCTCGCAGGCGCGCAGTGAATCCGATGCCACCAAGCGAGCGCTCGAAGCGCCGGCGGTGAGCGGGGCGGCCCCACAGACAGTCGCTCAGCCCGCACTCAACTCGCGGCCTCGCTGGGGAATTGGCACCCGTGCCGATTCAGGCGAGCCCATGAATCCCGTGATCGTGCGGATCACAGCAGGGTCTCCGGCCGCCCAGGCGGGCATGATGCTCGGAGACCGAGTGGTCGCCATAGACGGGACGGTTGTGATCAATCAGGCGGACATGGTCGCGCGGCTCGCAGCCGCCGGGAGCAGTGTCGCGATCGATGTCGATCGGAAGGGCAGGGTCGTGCGGCTCGCAGTGGCGGCCATGCAGCCGTGACTCGCCGAGCCAGGTCCAACGGCACGTTGGCGCTTGGAACCATGACGCTCGGCAAGACGTGACGCTGAAGCAGGATCAGTCGTCGTCGTCTTCTTCTTCGTCATCCTCGTCGTCGTCTTCTTCGTCGTCGTCGTCTTCCCAGTCCTCTTCGTCGTCTTCCCAGTCTTCATCGTCTTCTTCGTCTTCTTCCTCGTCTTCTTTTTCCTCTTTCTTTTTTTCTTCTTCTTCTTCTTCTTCTTCGTCTTCGTCTTCGTCTTCGTCTTCGTCTTCAACTTCCTCCCACTCATCGTCCTCGTCTTCTTCTTCTTCATCGTCCTCTTCATCGTCGTCTTCGTCGTCATCCTCGTCGTCTTCGAATTCTTCGTCATCGTCTTCATCCTCGTCTTCGTCCTTCGCAGCGATGACGGCAAGACGGTCCAAACCTGTTCCGGCAACCGTGTCGAACAGATCCTCGGCAGCGAGCAGTTCAGGGAGTTCGCTCCACGAGAATACGTCAGCGTTCAGCACTTCTTGATGGCCTCGGCCACTCGTCGCAATCGTCACGGCAATACCTCCTGAAGTCTGTTCATCGTCACTGCGGCCGGACTGCTGGCTTGGTGACAGGTGAACAAAAGGACGAAACGGAAGACAGTGAGCAAACCCAAAAATGAAACCCAAAAATGAAACCAGATCAAAGCTAGATCAAAGCCAGACTAACACTCCTCGCGGGGTGAACCCGTCAACATTTCGCGATCACCGAACATTTCTGTACCCGATCGTCCCAAATGATCCAACAGGCTGAACAAAAAAAATAGAAACCGCCGAATTATTTCAGCTCTTGACCGCCCACGGAACGGCTTTTTCGCGGAGCGGACGCGAAAGTGTGTCGTGGAGTTGGGCCGGGTGCAAGTGCCCCGTTTTTAGACCGTCGGTGCGTCGGCTATTCCGGCCGGCGGATCCGGGTTGAAAGGCTCGATTTGCGGCAAATCCTCAATCTTGGCGAGGCCAAAGGCCTCCAGAAACCGCCGTGACGTCACGTAGACGTTCGGCCGGCCAAGATCCTCCGTGCGGCCACCAATGGCCACGAAATCACGCTCCATCAGCTGCCGCAGCATGTCTTCGCAGCCGACACCCCGGATGGCCTCAATCTCCGCCCGTGTCACGGGCTGCCGGTATGCCACGATCGCCAGCGTCTCGATCGCCGCTGCCGACAGGCGGGTTTCCGTGGGGGTGCCCAGCACCCGACGCACCCAGGGGCCCAGCGCCGCACGCGTGAGAAGCCTGAAGCCCCCGGCAATCTGCTCGACACGAAATGCAGATCCGGCCTCCTCATGCAGCCGTTTGAGCTCACGGATAAGCATGCGGGCGCGGGTGCCGTCGGTCAGTCGGGCCAGCTTTGCCAGTCGCCGGATCGAGAGCGGCTCGCGAGCGAGAAATAGGGCGGCTTCCAGGCGGGCCAACTCTTCGGAACGGTGATGCGGTCCGGGGGCGGGCGGCTCATTGGTAGCCTGATGGTGGGGTCGGGTGAGGCGGCGACGGCGGGAGCGTCCGCGAGTTCGGCATGTTTCAAGTCCTGGCGGCGGTTTCCAGCCGCGGGCGAGGCTCCGACCGCGCACGCCGCCAAACGGTTCTCGGAACCGGCCACGGCAAGGCGTTGGGAGTCGCATGGCGAAGAGCGGCTGAAAGCAGACTTCAGACGAAGGAACCGGTCATTGAAAACGTCCGCCCGGCGGCGGGCTGGTGCCATCGGCACCTCCGGCAGTCGCGGGGGGCTCCTGCATGGCCATCCGCTGCCGCCATGCCGTCACCTGCGCCAGCAGCGCCGCGGACGCGGTCCCCGGGTCGTGGCCGCTGGCCTGAAACACCCGCTGCAGTTGGCCGGTCGCGTCCATCGGCACCCGGCAAGAGCTGCTGAAGAGACCCTCGGAACCAGGGAGCGGCTGGCAGTCGAACGACACCGCCCCAGCCGACTTCAACTGGGCTTCGATCGCCTGCTGTTCGCGGGCCTGCAGGTCACGGAGTTGCCGGGTGCGGTCAGCCAACTGCGTGACCAGTGGCGGCGTGGCAGGTTCTGCCGCGGTGGATGACGCGGCTCCCGCAGGGAGTGGTGGACTGGTGGCCGCCGCCGCTCCGCCGGTCGCTGCGGGCGGCAGGCCCGTGGCGGCAGGGGGCAGGCCGGTGGCGATGGGCTTGGGAACGGTAGCCGCGGGCAGAAATCCGAGTGTCTCGCCCCCATGGACGGGCAAGGCTGACTGTGCCACTGCCGGGGGCAAAGCGGCTGGAGGAGTCGGGATAGTTCGCGACTCAGCCGGAGTTCCCAGCCAGTCGCTCGTGGCCGTGGCAAAACTGTGGCGGGCTGCCGCCCGCATTTCCGCCGGGATCAAGTGCGAAAACATCGCCAGCGCCGGCACGACCAGCATGCAGCTCACCAGGAGCAAGGAACGGAGCTTCATGGTGTCGTGTCTGGCAATCTGGGGCCCGGCTCTGCCGGGGCGGTTCTGGGGCGACATGCCACAGGGGCGGGACGGGGACGATAGCGGCCGGCAGGCTGTCCTTCAATCCGAAATCGCCCGTAAAAACCGGCGCAAAATGCCGGCAAACACTTGAAACCGGTCGATGTGCCATCATACTCCGAGCCCATCAGGGCACGGGTTGTTCAGGCCACGGGTTGTCGAGGAGATTCGGTGTCGAAAATCGCCATCAGCCTGTGTGGGGAAGGACGCGGCCACGCCACCAGGATCTGCACCCTCGTCGAGCATCTCGAGCGTGACCACGACATCCTGCTGTTCACGTCGGCAGACGCCTGGGAGTTGCTCTCGAAACGCTTTGGCGAGGGTCATCCCCGCGTTCGTGTCTCTGAGATTCCCGGCATCGTCTTCCAATACACCGATGGTCAGCTCGACGTGATGCGTTCGATCGCGGCGGGTCTCGAATACCAGGCCCGCCAACTCGGCCCCATCGTGGATCGGCTGATGGTGGAATTGGATGCGTTCCAGGCCGACCTCGCCATCACCGACTTTGAGCCGAGCTTGCCACGGGCCGCGAGCCGGCAGGGAATCCCGCTGGTGAGCGTCGATCACCAGCACTTCCTGCTGGCGTACGATCTTGATGCCCTGCCGTGGTCGCTCCAGTGGAACGCCTGGTTCATGAGCCACGCAGTCTGGATGTATGTGGTGGAGGCGACCGATACCGTCGTCTCCGCTTTTTTCAGGCCGCCGCTCCGCCGCGGGTGGGAGCATGTCGTGCAGGTGGGGCCGCTGCTGCGCCGCGAGATCACGGCGGCGGTGCCCCATGACGGCGGGTTTCTGCTCAGCTACCTGCGCCGGCACACGCCGTTTTCGACCATTGAGTCGCTCACCGATTGCGGCCTGCCCGTGAAGGTGTATGGGCTCGGCGCACGTGACAGCGTGGGCAACGTGTCATTTCACGCGATTGATGAGGGGAGATTCGTGGAAGACCTGGCGGGATGTCGGGCCTTGGTCAGCGCGGCCGGCAACCAGCTCATCGGTGAGAGCCTGCACCTGGGCAAGCCGCTGCTCGTTCTGCCCGAGAGGGCCCACTCGGAACAGTTCATGAACAGCTCGTTCCTGGCCGCGATGGGATGCGGCGATTTCGCACTGCTCGAGGAGGTGACAGGTGCACGGGTGCGAGGCTTTCTCGACGGCCTCGGGGGCTATGCGCCGGCGCTTGCGAGCGTGGCGGGGCGGATGGACGGCACCCCGGACGTGCTGCGTGTCATTGCCCACCGGCTGGCATCTGGTGCGGACGCAGCCACCGCTCGATCGCCGGGATGATCGCCCGCATCGCGCGGGCGCGATGGCTGATCAACGCTTTCACCGCCGGCGACAGTTCCCCGAAGGTGCGATGGTATTCAGGCACGATGAACAGCGGGTCGTAGCCGAAGCCGCCGACTCCTGCCGGGCGGTCGGCGATCAGGCCGCCGCAGACCCCGCTTGAGATTGCCACGATCGTGCCGTTGGGATCAGAGAGGGCGGCGTGGCAGGCGTAGTGGGCCGACCGCGGCGCCGCGGGAAAGGGGACGAGCCGTTCAAGCAGGAGGGCATTGTTTCGCTCATCCGTCGCGCCGGCTCCAGAGAACCTCGCCGAATAGATGCCCGGCGCACCGCCGAGGGCGTCCACCACGAGTCCACTGTCTTCCGCGAGCACCCAGCGGCCCAGGGCCCTGGCCTGCTGCGAGGCCTTGAGAGCCGCGTTGGCGGCGAACGAATCACCCGTTTCCTCGACGTCGACCGCGGCGTCGAGGCCGGCGAGCGAGCAGCATGCGATGCCCAGCGGGGCGAGCAGTTCGGTGAGCTCGCGGAGCTTACCGGCATTGGTCGTGCCGAGCACGAGCGTCGCGATGGTGTCCATAGACCGGTCTGTCCGGCGGTTGCGTGGTGCGTCTATCAACGGCGGCCGGTCGGCACCCGCGGCACGTCGATCGGCTTGGGCTGCACGTCGAGCAGGACGCCGTCGATACTCCGCGGCATGATCTGGCCGACCGCCAGTTTCACCGGATCGGGACCGAGTTCCTTCACGATGCGGATGATCTCGGGATGGGTGGCCATCGTGCCGCTGGCCTGTTGCACGGCCAGCTGATCGACGCTCCCGACGCAGACCATGCTCGAATCGCGATCGTGGAATTCCCACGCCTGCCAGCCGCTGCGGCGGAGCGTTTCGGTGAGTCGGTGGGCCTTCTCCGCCGCCTCCACCAGACGCCCCTTCAGCTCCACCTCCTTGCCGCCGTCTGCGATCGCTTTTTGGTCGAAGGTGCCGGCCCCGGTGAAGGTTGCCACCCGCACGCTATACCGGCCCGGGCAGTCGAGCAGACTGTTGGTGACATCGGCATTCATGTCGAGCACGAACTGGTCCACCTGCTGTCGCGCGAAGAAGTCTTCCGGCAGGAGTGGATTCGGAATCACAAACGCCAGATGCATCGGACCCTTGCCGCTGTTCTTGTTGAGCCCCATCATCCGCCTGAAATCGCTGAACGACTGGCTCTTGCCGCTTCCGGCTGCGAGCGACTCGGGGTGGAGGTTCTTGATTTTGGTGAGCATCTTCTGCCCACGCGGGTCGTCGAAGGAGGCGAAGTCGCCCACGAGCACGGCGACCTCCGTCACCTGTTCCGCTATGGCATACCGCATCTTCTTTGGAGTGCCGTCGGGATTGAGTCCGAGCCCGCGCTGGTTGCCCGTGAAGTCGAACGACTTCTCATGCGTGTAGGCCTTGAGCTTGTGGGGGCCGCGGAGTTCCTGCACGAGCTGACGGGCGTCGTCGCGGGCTCCCTCACCACGGAACGTCGTTGCCAGCACCATCCATGGCCCGTCGCTCTCGGCCAGCGGGAACATTGCCTTGGGGTCGACCGTGTCCTGCGAAAACCAGGCCGTGGGCAACCAGCCTGTCTGGGCTTTTGCCACGGGGCCGCCGACCGCCAGGCCAACGGCGATCAACACCAACGGAATCCAGGGGGATGACGCACGAACACTCACGCTACAGGCTCCTGACGTGGGTCGATGGCTGGCCCAATGACTTGGCTGGGGGCTTGGGTGGGCAATGGGCGGCAGGACGGTAGTGGCTGATCACCGCCGATGCCAGACCGTTTGCCTGCCCGGAAAGACGGGCAAGATGGGGGGTGATAGATTCGATCGTGCAGCGGGCGCTGCCCGGGCTCGTGGACGGTGGTCAAGGTGTTTTTAAGAGTTGTGGGAAGGGATTGGGTGGCATGGTGCGACGCGAGGTATTTCTGCGGACGAGCGCGATCGGCCTGATCGTGGCCGTGTGGCTGGCCGCCCTCATCCTGCCGCCAGTGCTGCTGCTGCGGGCTCGCGCCGATTGGCTCGAGCAATGGGATCGCCCGGAGGCACAGTCGCAGTGGGACGCATTTCGACACGACATGCGGCAGCAGTCGGGCCGCGACGGGCCGGTGCAGAGAAAAGTTCCCAAGAGCGCCGAACCGCCCATACGGGTCTGGCTGCGGGATTATTTCCAGTTGGCCGTGGTGGCGTGGGTGCTGTTCATGGGCGTGCTGGGAGGCTTCTTCACCCTGCTTGTGGTCGGAGTGCTCCGCGGCGGCGCCGCGGGCGGCACAGGCAGCCGGCAGGCATGCGCGACATCACTTGCCCAGGACCAGCCCCGCCGTCAGCGCAACGACGAGAAACAGCACGAGCGTGATGCCGATGACACCCAGTAAGGAAAACACGATTGGCGACCTGAAGAAGAAGTGCTGGAGGGGGAATCAAGGCACGGTGACTGCCGCGGCGCGTACCGCGGTGCGTCGATCGTAAACAGCACCGCCGGTGCGAACAAGGCGGGCTTGTCCGCACCGGCGGCATGACTCACGGGCGACCCGCGCCCCTGACATGTCGGGCCCCCCGTCGAGATTGTTTCTGACAGCGTATTCGTGGCCCGCGAGGCCGCCTGGGCGGGGCGTCAGTCGAGTGCTGTCCGGCGGAAGACATCGTCGGCGACCGGATTCCTGGCGGTGCGGCCGACGTCGTCGAGCGTGCGCCGCTGGCCCACGGTATGCCATGGTGTCACGTCGGCAAGTTCGGGCATGAGTTCCAGAATCTGCTCGATCAACATCGACACCATCCGGGCGGTCGTCGTGTCTTGAGTGCGTTCGCGGATCGCTGCGGCTGTCTTCATCAGTTTCACCATGCGTGACCGCTGCAGCACCGGGCCGGATAGCTGGTCCTCGCCTTCGACGAGCAGTTCGGCAACTGGCACCTCCAACACCTCCTGCCATCGAAGGAGATCGGAAAGCCGCAGGTCGCAGTCCGGCTGCTCCTGCCGGCGGACCGCTGCCAGCGGCGCACCCAATCGCCGTGACACGTTGCGGAGCGTCACGCCTTGAAGCCTCCGCACCTCGGCGATGCGGTGCAGTTGTCGCTGACGGCGGTGGGCTGTACGCAGGCCGGCGTCTCCGCCATCAACCGCCGCTCGCACCGCGTCGGAGTGTTCTGAGTCGGCGACGGCTAGCGGATCATCGAGCATGTCGTCCGCGTCGTCGCCATAGTCATTCAGGTATCCGTTTCGGTAGTCAACAGTGGCCATGGTTGGGTCCCTCTGCACGTGAGCGTGGGGCGGCGTTTGCCCCCGGATTCCATCTCCGACCGCACCATTCGTGTCGTCGTTGCGGTGCTCTCCCATACGCAGCAACCAGCAGGAGCGTTCGCGCGGTGGCAGAAATTTTCTTGGTAGGCTGCAGCCAGCCCAGCCGCCCCACAGGAGCCAGCCAGAGCAGCCAGCCATGATGCAGCAGAAACAGCAGGAATCGCGTGAGCCCCACCGGTCCAATGCGTGCGATGCCCCTGCGCCGATCCCGGACGGCTATGCCGATCTGCGGCGGGGGCTGGCCTGGGGGGATCTCGGTCGGCGGTTGGTGCTGACGGCTCGCGGGCCCGATGCCGTGCGGTTCGTCGACAACTTCACGACGGCGGCGCTCTCCGCGCTCGCGGAAGGGGAGGGCACCGAAGGCTTTTTCACAGACGCTCGGGGATGGGTGCTCGCGCTGACGAGCATCCTGCGGATCGAAGATGGCGTCTGGATCGACGCGCCGGCGGGGCTGGCTGCGCCCCTGCGCGAGCACCTTGACCGCTACCACATTCGCGAGCGTCTCGAACTGTGCGACGCATCAGAGGACCGCGGAAATCTGATCATCGCGGGGCCGCAGGCCGAGGCATGGTTGGCGGCGCGGTTGAGCGTGCGGCCGCCGGAGGCCTTGCTTCACCACGGCCGCGGACTGCTGGGCGATGTGCCCGTGGCGATCGTGCGGGTCGACTGGTACGGTCCGACAGGATTTCTCGTGCAATCGGACAAGGCCGACCATCCCCGTCTGGTGGCGTGGCTGGAGGCACATGCCGTACCACGGGCCGAAGCGGCCGCATGGGATACCGCCCGCATCGAAGCGGGCATGCCCGCGCCGATCGATATTCCGGAGAAGACGCTGCCGCAAGAGTTGGCCCGCGACCAGCGTGCGATCTCGTTCACGAAGGGCTGCTACCTCGGCCAGGAGACCGTGGCGAGAATCGACGCCCTGGGGCATGTCAACCGAAGGTTTGTGGCGATCGCCATCGATGGCGCTACCGATGGCTGGGGCGGCGATGCCAGCCTGCAGGGAGTTGCTGCTGACGTGGTCGTGCGCTGCGGTGACGAGGTCGTCGGCCGGCTTCCATCGATCTGCTACTCGCCCGCGCTCGGCTGCGGCCTGGGGCTCGGACTCGTGCAGGCGAAGGTGGTGGACGCGGCGCAGCCGCTCGAGGTGGGCGGGGCAGCCGCCCGCGTGGTGGCAGTGCCGTTGCAGGAGTCCGCAGCGGTGCAACCGTTTGATCCGCCGCAGGAAGAGGGTGAGCTGCTGTTGGAGACAAGACGGTTTCGCGTCGTGCGGGTGTCGGAGTCGTGCACGGATGGCAGCCGACGCGAGCGGGAGGTGGTGCGACATCCGGGCAGCGTGGTCATCGTGCCACTGGTGTCGCCGCAGGAAGTCTGTCTGGTGGAGGTGGTCCGCGTGGCCGTCGGGAAGACGCTCCTGGAACTCCCCGCCGGGACGCTCGACCGCGTCGAATCGTTGGAGGAGGCCGCGCGGCGGGAACTGGCCGAGGAAACGGGGTATCGTGCGGGTCGGATCGTGCCGGCAGGCGAGATGTGGATGTCTCCGGGGATTCTCCGGGAGCGAATGCATCTCTTCGTCGCCGAAGATCTGGTCGCGGGTCCGCAGGCACTCGAGCCTGGTGAGCAGATTCGCACCCGCGTGGTCACCTGGGACGAGGCGATCGCGATGTGCCTCGATGGCCGGATCGACGACGCGAAGACGATTGCCGGATTGCTGCTTACCGCGGCACGGCGGCGTTAGGCGGGCCGCGCGGGAGGGATGACCGACGCCGGAGCAGCCGACGGTTTGCGATCGAGCAGGAACAGCACCCCGCCGATCAGACCGGTGAGAATCGTCGCGAGGAACCAAAGCAGGCCGATAGCCACGGCGGCATCGGTCGACACGCCGGCGGGCTTCAGCATCAGCGCGAGCCCTCCCTCACGCACGCCCACGCCGTTGATGCTCAGCGGCACCACCATCGCCAGCGTCACCAGTGGCACCACCGCAAACCACACCGACAGCGGCAGAGACACCCCGATCGCGCGGGCGATGAACGCCACGACCACCGAGCCGCCCATCTGGATGATCAGGCTCCAGCCGACCGCTCGCATCATGAGGCTGGGTTGCATTTTGTAAGGCAGCAGCTGAGCGATGAAGTGTCGGGCCGCGTGCTGCTCCGGAATTATGGTCAGAAGGCGATCGAGGGAGCCGACGACCACCCAGAACATCAACAGCACCGCCACCAGCAACACGGCTCCCAAAGCGAGCGTGGCGGGCATGTCCAATGCCCATTCCTTGGCCGTCAGGGCGGTGCCCGCCAACACGCCGAGCGCCGCCAATCCCGTCAGCCGGTCGGCGAGAACGGTGCAGCCGGCCAGCAGCCGACTGGGGGTCGAGTCGGCGAGTCGGTAGGCCTTGACCACATCGCCGCCGATCGACGACGGCAGGCAGAGGTTGAAGAACAGGCCCTCGAAAAATCGCCAGAGGAAGGTCGTCACGGGAAAAGGAAAGCCGATTGGCCGCGCGAGCGCGGCCCAGCGGATGGCGGCGAGCGTTTGCACGAGAATGCTGACCGCGAGTCCCGCGAACCACCAGCGCCAGTCACATTGCTCCAGAAGATCCAGAAGCTTGTGCCACTCGAGCCCGCGCAGCACCACGGCCATCAGGGCTCCCGTGGCCGCCAATCGAAGCACCAACGTGAGCCAACCCGGTAGCCGGCGGGCGGACTGCGACGCAGGCGGGTTGGGAACAACGGGGTCCATGCAATCTGCGAAGCTGGGTGGGATGCGGGGGCTGAAATGGGCGTCCGTACGGCTAAGCCGGATGGATCATTGCAGCCCGGATCGCCGGTGTCACGGCCAAACGGAAGGGCTAAGATCATCGTAATTGAAGGTCGGCGACGATCCTATTCTCGCCTAGTCCCTGCGGGGAGCAACGCACCGCAGGCGTGAAAATGCTGTCCGGGTCGGGTAAAATCAGGGTCGCTAGCGATTCCTGGAACGCTTTGGGCCTTCAATATGCCGGTGTCCGTCCTGCCCTCGAAGAGGCCGTCCAGTTCCCTGCCCCCGACGAACGCCACGATGGCCCGGGACGTGGGGCGAGTGTTCCCCGACAACGGCTCGCTCTTCGATTCAGTCCGGGATCGGTGCCGGGCCCTCGTCGAAGACCTTCAGCAACCGGAGCAAAGACAGTTCGTGCTCCGGTTGGCTGCTTTGACGGCCTTGCTGATGTTCAGCTACTGGCCCGGCCTGCTGAGCGCGAAGGCCGCGTGGAACAACCCTCAGTATTCCCACGGCTGGATCGTGCCGTTGTTCTCGGTGGCGATCCTGTTCTGGTGGCGGCAGCCGATCCGGCCGGTGAGCCTCTCGGCGCAGGCCGCGGGGCTGGGATTGCTCGTGGCGAGCCTCGTGCTCCGGCTCTTCGTGGCCCGCTACCGCATCATCACGATTGATATGTACACATTCGTGCCGGCGTTGGCCGGCGTGGCGTTGCTGAGCGGCGGCTGGAGCGTGTTTCGCTGGGCGTGGGCGCCGATCGGCTTCCTGATCTTCATGTATCCACTTCCTGACGAGGCCACTCGCTATCTGCTGGGACCGTTGCAGATGATGGCTACCATGGTCAGCACCTATGCCATCCAGACGCTGGGAATCGATGCCATCCGTGAGGGCAACCAGATTATCGTCGGCAAGATGCACCTCGGCGTCGTCGATGCCTGCAGCGGCCTGCGGATGCTTACGATCTTCATTGCGCTGTCGGTGGCGATCGTCATGCTCGGGGATGCGGAGTGGTACGAGAACCTGGTGATTCTGGCCAGCGCCGTCCCCATCGCGCTGACCGTCAACGCGATTCGCATCACGTTGACGGGCGTGATGTATACGATTGACCCCGCCATTGCGGAGAAGATCTTCCATGACTGGGCGGGGTACTTCATGATGCCACTCGCTCTGGCCCTGCTCTATCTCTTGCAGAAACTGCTGTCCATGCTGTTCGTCATGGATGACCGGGCCTTGGTGCCGATCGCCCCCCTTGGCGGAGCGGCTTCGGGGGGGCTGGGCCACGTTGGCGACCGAAATCGCCCAGTTGTGCGGCCTGTGGGTATGGAGATGCGTCCGGAGCCGGCTCACTCGGGTGATCGGCGCGGGGGCAATCCCGACCAGAGGGAGCACAATGCAGGCTAGAATCGGTGATCGACGGCATGGTGGCCTCAGCACTGGCGAACGGATGACATGAGCGATCCCAACACACTCGTCGATGAACCCCCAGCAACGACGCCGCGCGCGTCGGCCGGCACGCTCGTCGTTCGCGATGGGGCGCTTTCCTCACTTCAGCCTTCGCTGGCCTCCCCTCAGCCTTCGCTGGCCCCACTTCAGCCTTCGCTGGCCCCGATGCTGCCGTCTGGTGGAAGTGAGTATGCAGCTGGCGGCATTGACTATGTCAGGGTGATTCATGCCTTCCGCCGCCGTTGGCTGCCGGCCACGTCGCTGGGGCTGTTGATGGGCATGTTGACCGTGGTGCCGGTCTGGATCCTTCTGCCACGCGGGTATGAGGCCGTGGCCTGGCTCCGAGTGCGGGACAAGGGGGGCATGCTCAGTCGCGGACGCGACAGTGCTGAGTATGAGTCGTACAAGAAGACCCAGTTGCAACTCATGAAGAGCCCCTACGTGCTCCAGGCGGCCTTGCGGAAACCCGGCATCGAAAACCTGGAGACGCTTCGTGAGGCAGGGGGTGATCCGATCGGCTGGCTCTCCCGGGGGCTGATAGTCAGCGCGTCGCCCGAGTCAGAGGTGGTGCAGGTCCGCCTGCGTGGAAAGAACCCGGAAGAGGTCGCCAAAGTTCTCAACGCGGTGACGACGTCGTTTCTCGATGACGTGGTCAACAAGGAACGCACGGAACGGCTCGGACGTCGTGACGCGCTCGAGAAGAAATTCAAGGAAAACATGGCGGAGTTGCGAACCCGTCGTGAGACGCTCAACAACCTGGCGCGTACCCTGGGCACGCGGGACAGTTCCGAGGTGTCAACCCAACGGGGCCTGCTCATGGATCACGTGGGCACCCTCCGGGGGTTGCTCGTCCAGACTCAGCGCGACATCACCGCCATCGATGCCGAACTGTGGATCGCCGAAGCGCGTGAGAGCGGCGAGATCTCGCCGGAGGATGCGGTGCCGCAGGAGATCATCGATGCCACGCTGGCGCGAGATCCCCAGATCGTCGAACTCACTGACCGGGTCGCTCGCATCGAAGAGGCGATTTCCTATCAGGAACAGCGGAGCGCCCGGGCCGGGACCGAGCCCGCCGTACGGCGGCTGCGAGCCCAGGGCCAGGAATTGATTGACCGGTATGAATCCCGACGGCGCGAGCTTCGTCCGGCGATCGTCTCCCGTCTCGTGGCCGAGACGGTCGGCCGGCGCGGCGAGACGCCCGTCGTGCTGAAGAAACGACGCGAGATGTTGGTCAAAACGCTCGGGGAAACATCGAAGGAATTCGATCTGCTGTCGAAGGAGGTGATGGAACTCGGCAGGGCAAACGCGGACATGGATGCGAGAAAGGTCGAACTCGAGCATCTCCAGAAGGTGACCGATCAGATCGGCATCGAACTCGAGAGTTCGGCGATCGACCTCAACATGCCCAATCGCGTGACGCTGATCGAACCGGCTGGTGTGCCCCGCGGCAACGACCGACTGTTCCGCATCCTGCTCACGCTGATTGCCGGGACGGCCGGCGCCACGCTCGGCGGTGGCTTGATCGTGCTGTCAGATTATCTGCGGGATCGCCTCAACGTGGCTGACGACGTGTCACGCCGGATCGGCGCGAAGGTACTCGGCACCTTTCCACTGGCATCGAGGCTTGGGAAGCGGCAGGACCACGGTGCCGTGTTGGCGGAATGCGGCGATACCATCCGGACGCTTATCTTCCAGACCGGCCGTGAGGCGCCCAAGGTGATCCTCGTCACCAGTGGCGTTGAACGGGAGGGAAAGACGACAGCCGCCTCCCAACTTGCCGCCAGTCTTGCCCGTGCCGACAAGCGAACGCTGTTGCTGGACGGTGATCTGCGCCACCCCGGCACCCATCTGGCGTTGGGGCTGGAATTGCGTGCCGGCCTGCCGGAGTTGTTGCGTGGCGAGCTTGGCAATGACGAGGCCGTCCAGCCCACCAGCATTGATGGCTTGTTCGCAGTGACGGGCGGTGCCTGCGATTATGCCGCGATTTCGGCGTTGTCACGCCCGGATTTGGCCAGGATCATTCAGGGCTTTCGTGATTCCTTCGACCATGTCGTGATCGATGCCGGCAGCGTTCTGGACGTGTCGGACGCTCTCCTGCTGGGTCAGCAGAGCGACGCCGTGATTCTGTCGACGATGTTGGACGTCAGTCGCGTGCCGCAACTGGCCGCCGCCGTCGAACGGTTGCGATCGGTGGGAGTGCGGTTGTTGGGCGTGGTCGTGCACGGCGTCGCGGTGACCCCGGCACGGCGTCGGTCGGCCCTGCCGGTGTCGCGCTGAGCGCAAGCCAGGTCCATGCCGCCGCGGCGGTGGGAAATGCAACTGAGGAAACGGGAATGCGAGCTTTTAATGGGATCGTGACGGCGATCGTCGCCGCCCTCGTGGTGGGCGGCGCGACCTATCTGCACGGGCGGATGACGGAACGCTGGACGGGTCGCAACGTCGCGGCGGAATTGCAGCAGGCCGCCGAACAATTGGAACGACACTTTCCGGTTCACTGCGGAGAGTGGGAGGTCGCGGAGGAGTTGGAATCAAGCCCCGAGGAATTGGAGCGGGCGGGGGCAGTCGGGCATATTTCGCGTGCCTACATCAACAGGAAATCCAAGGCGAGGCTGTCGGTGTTCGTGGTCTGCGCCACACCACATGATGCGTCGGGCCATACCCCCGATCGCTGCTATCCGGGGGCCGGTTTCGAGATTGGCGAGACGGAGCACCGCCAGACGATTCCGCTCGACAACGGCCGTAGTGCGGAGGTCTTCACCGGTACATTTCGCAAATCGGGGCAGACCCTTCGTGTTTTTTGGACCTACGGTTTCGATGGTCGTTGGGTGGCCCCGCAGATCGCGCGGATCGAATTGGCGCCGGCCAAAGCTGTGTACAAACTCTACATGATCATGGACGAGACGCCGCTACCCCCCGGCGTAGGCTCGAAGGTCTGTACCGAGTTCATGTCGTTGTTGCTGCCGCAGTTCGATGCCGCTTTACAGGAGGCGTCGCCGTCGGAACAACGTGCTTTGTAGGTGGTGCTGTGCCGGCGGATCTTCATTCGGCTCGAAAAGCCACGTCTCCGATCATTGTCCCATTGTGTCAGCAGAAAGGTTGGATGCCCGCGTGTCATCGAGTTTACGACGAGCGCTGATCACCGGGATTACCGGCCAGGATGGCTCCTACCTTGCCGAACTCCTCCTCGACAAGGGGTACGAGGTGCATGGTCTCGTGCGTCGATCGAGCACTTTCGGCACGCAGCGGATCGAGCATCTCTACCATGACATCCACGACATGCACCGGCCGCTCGTGCTGCATCATGGCGACATGTCCGATGGCAACGGTCTCGCCCGTCTGATTCGTGAGATTCGGCCGACGGAGGTCTACAACCTTGCGGCGCAGAGCCACGTGCGCGTGAGCTTCGATCAACCGACGTACACCGCGGACGTCACTGCCGTGGGCACGCTCCGGTTGCTGGAGGCGATTCGTGACTTTCAGGACGCCGTCGGCTGTCAGATCCGGTTCTACCAGGCCTCGAGTTCCGAGATGTATGGCAAGGTCATGGAAACGCCGCAGCGGGAGACGACCCCGTTCTATCCGCGGTCGCCCTACGGTGTGGCGAAGCTCTACGCCCATTGGATCACCGTCAACTACCGGGAGAGCTACGGGCTGCATGCCTCCTGCGGCATCCTCTTCAATCATGAGAGCCCGCGGCGGGGCGAGACATTCGTGACCCGTAAGATCACCAGGGCTGCCACCCGCATCAAGCTGGGGCTGCAAAAGAAGCTCTATCTCGGCAACCTCGATGCCCAGCGCGACTGGGGCTTCGCGGGCGACTATGTCGAGGCGATGTGGCTCATGATGCAGCAGGACGAGGCCGACGACTACGTGGTCGCCACCGACGAGACGCACTCGGTCCGGGAATTCTGTGAGAAGTCATTCGGTCGTTTGGGTATGGATTACGTCGACTTCGTGGAGATCGATCCGCGTTATTTCCGGCCGGCTGAGGTCGATCTCCTCCTCGGTTCCGCGGCGAAGGCACGAGCAAAGCTTGGTTGGAAGCCGCGTTGCTCGTTCGACGAACTGGTCGCCCGCATGGTGGACGCCGATCTCGCACTGGCCCGCAAGGAGCAGATGCTCCTTGCCGCCGGCCATGACGGCTCCATCCCGAACAGCTGACATCAAAGCTACGAACGACTCAAGTGTCGCGAGGAGCAATCGACTGTTGACCGATCTTTCGAAAAAACGGATCGTTGTGACCGGAGGTGCGGGCTTTCTGGGGCAGGCAGTGCTTCGTGTGCTTCGCCGGCGGGGCGTGGCTGACGACCAGATCGTCGTGCCGCGACGGCGGGAGTACGACCTCACGGTGGAGTCGCATGCCGAGCGACTCTACGAGACCGCCCGGCCCGACGTCGTCATTCACCTCGCGGCCGAGGTGGGCGGCATTGGCGCGAACATGGAGCACCCCGGGCGATTCTTCTACGCCAACATGGCGATGGGATTACATCTTGTCGAGCACGCGCGGCGTCGCGGCCTTGAGAAGTTCGTGCACACGGGCACCGTCTGCGCCTACCCCAAGCACTGTCCGATCCCGTTTCGCGAAGAGGATCTCTGGAACGGGTATCCGGAGGAAACGAATGCCCCCTACGGGCTCGCTAAAAAGGCGATCTTTGTGATGCTCGACGGGTATCGGCGAGAGTATGGAATGAAAAGCGCCGTGGTCGTGCCGGTGAATCTCTACGGCCCCGGCGACAACTTCGACCCTCGATCAAGTCACGTCATCCCGGCGCTCGTTCGCAAGTGCGAGCAGGCCCGGCTGGCGGGAGATCCGCAGATCGTCTGCTGGGGAACCGGCACGGCGACCAGGGAATTTCTCTACGTCGACGATGCCGCCGAGGGCATCGTGCGGGCGGCCGAGGTGATGGAAGAACCGGTGCCGATCAATCTCGGCGGCGGCATGGAGATTCCGATCCGCGACCTCGTCGGCAGGATTGCCAAGGCCTGCACTTTCGATGGACAAGTCGTGTGGGACGCATCGAAGCCGGACGGCCAGCCGCGCCGCGGCCTCGACATCTCAAGGGCCCGCAGCCTGCTGGGATGGGAGCCGAGGCAGGACTTCGACGCCGGCCTCATCGCCACGGTCGCCTGGTGGCGCGAACACGGTGGACGGTAGCCGATTACTCCAAAGCGCCGTGGCCGAGGATGAATTTCCGCGTGCCGGCTGCGCCGTCGAAGATCACGGTGCCGACGGCGCGGGGACCCGTCCCACTGATGCCCGTGATGCTGCCCTCGCCGTATTCCGCATGACGAACCCGTTGGCCGATCTGGTAGGTTCGCTTGACGGGTGGTTGTCCGCCCAGACGGCTCGCGAGGTCTGACGCCCGCCCGATCGCGGCGTCGAGGTGGTGTCGCCGTGCCGCCGCGGGCTTTTGGCGCCGCAGAGGTCGCATCTCGGCCTCGGCCTCCGGATCCGACTCCTCGAATTCCAGCACGAGGCCATCGGGCCGGAGTGTCGTCGGCGTGCGTGTTGGGGATGTGGCCGCGATGTCGGCCGCATCGTCGTTGGCGGCGGCTTGCGAATAGTCATCCGCGTCGGTACCCCATCGGGCCCATGAGGCGCCCGCTGCCGGCGCTTCCGCGCCGGTGACGACCGTCTCGGCGCCGGTCATCTCGGCGAGAAACAGGCTCGGTGCAGAGATGCGGCGTGTGCCACGGTAATCGCGCATGCGGGAAGCGCTGGCGTGCACCTCCTCACGGCCCCGCGTGATGCCCACGAACACGAGTCGCCGCTCCTCCTCCAGCTGATCCGGATGGTCGAGGCTGCGCTCGTGGGGCAGGATGCCATCCTCCATCGCCACCAGGTAGACCACCGGGAATTCCAGACCCTTGGCGGCGTGAAGCGTCATCAGTGAGACGCGGTTTTGCTCGGCATCCCAGACGTCGGTGTCGGCCACCAGGGCCGTGGTTTCCAGGAATGCTCCCAACGCATCGTCGCCGGGGACTACGGGCCGGAAGGATTCGTCACATTGCCGGGCGGCTGTGACGAGTTCCTCAACGTTGGCGAGGCGATCCTCACCACCCTCGTCCCCACCCTCCTCTGCGAGCATCCGGCGATAGCCCGTTTTTTCGAGGACGGCATCGAGCAGCATGGCCACGCTGCCCGACGGGGCCCCGGCCTGCTCGGCCAGTTCGGCATGGAGCTTCGCAAACTGCGACAGGGCCGTGCCGGATCGCTTGGAGATGCCAGGAATGCGTGCCGCCACGGCGGCCGCTTCCAGAAGGCTGCACCGCTGGTCCCCCGCCCACGCCAGCAACCGGTCGAGTGACTGTTTGCCGATCCCGCGAGGAGGCACGTTCACAACCCGCAGGAACGCCTCGTCGTCGCGGGGATTCTTGAGAAGCCGTAGCCATGCGACTGCATCGCGAATCTCGCGTCGCTTGAAGAATTCGAGCCCGCGTACCAACTGATAGGGGACGCCGCGGCCTCGCAACGCCACTTCCAGCGAACGTGAGAGGGCGTTTGTCCGAAACAGGATGGCGAAGTCGCGCGGGGAGCGGACGCCGCCCGCGACGCCCTGGGCGATCTCGTCCGCGATGCGATCAGCCTCGTCATGGCTGGATGCATCGAGCACGATCCGGACGGGCTCCCCTGGCGGGGCGTCAGTCATCAGCCGTTTCGGCTTGCGCCGGCTGTTGTGGGCGATGAGCCGGTCGGCGGTGCCGAGAATATTGGATGTGCTGCGGTAGTTGTGCTCGAGCTTGACGACCTTGGCCGCGGGATAGTCCCGCTCGAATTCCAGGATGTTGCGGATGCTTGCGCCCCGCCAGCCGTAGATCGCCTGATCAGGGTCGCCCGTCACCGCGAGGTTTGGGTGGTCGATCGAGAGGCCCCGCACGATGCAATACTGCACCGCGTTGGTGTCTTGGTATTCATCCACCAGGATCCAGCGGTGTCGCGCGTCGAGCAACTGGCGGAGGTCGGCATTGTCCAGGAGCATGCGGGCGACATGCACGAGCAGGTCATCGAAGTCGACCGAGTTCGCTTCGAGCAGCATCTGCTGGTAGACGGGCCACACCCGTTGTGCCACCTCGTCCACCGGACGACCCCACTTGGGTTCGAATGATTCGGGTGTTCCCAGGTCGTTCTTGGCGCGGCTGATCACCCCTGCGACGCGATCGATCGGCGTGTGGGTCAGTGACAATCCGAGTTTCTTGGCGGCGCGTTTGAGCAGGGCGCCAGCGTCATCGGGATCGAGGATCGAATAGTCGCTGGTGAGACCGACGAGTCGGGCGTGTCGCCTGAGCAGGCGGGCTGCAAAGCGGTGGAATGTGCCCATCTCCACAGGCTGTGGGCCGACGAGTTCCGACACCCTGCGCCGCATCTCGTCGGCTGCCTTGTTGGTGAATGACAGGGCCACGATCTGTTCCGCTGGCACGCCGGCCGAGATCAGGTGGGCGATCCGGTGGGTCACGACGCGTGTCTTCCCGCTCCCGGGCCCTGCTAGCACCAGCAGCGGCCCCTCGACATGCGTGGCCGCAATCTGCTGAGACGGGTTCAGCGTGTTCATGGAAAGGGCTGAAGGATGGGCAGGCACGGGAATTTCGTGAGGTGTTCGGGCCATGTTCCCCGGCAACTGCACCACCACTCGAATGGGGCGAAGGTAGCCGGTTCCAGACCCTTTCGAGTATATTCCTCCTTAACTGTTTCGGGCACGATTGCCCGCCGGACCGCATCATTCATTCGCACGGGAGGGACCCCATGCCTCGCATTCCTTACAAAAACCTGACGCAGTCTGACGAAATGGCCGAGAAACTCGAAATGAGTACGGCCGAAATCGGGCTGTCCGTCCGCACAACCAACTGCCTCGAGGAAAAAGGCATCTTCACGGTCCACGACCTGCTCAACTGCACCCGCGCCGACCTGCTCTCGATTTCGAACTTCGGTGAAAAGACGCTCGAAGAGGTGTATCGGTCACTGGAGAAGATCGGTTTTTATCGCACCAGCCCTGCGTTGCCGGTGGGCTCCGCTGGGCCGCGGTCTCTCCGTGGCATGGTCGGTAACGTCACCGAAGATCGCCTGCGGGGGCCCGAGACGCGTGAAGAGAGCTGCAGCCAGGCATGATGCTGGCACGGTGCAGGCGGGCAGCGTCGGGGATGCCGAGGCATCGCGCGTGACGTAGGTGGACATGAAGTGTCGGCCCGCAGGAGATCGATCGTGAGGCTGCCGCGGTTTTTTTCCAAAAAGCGCGGCCATCGTCGGACAGGTTCCCGGGAATGGGGAGTCTTCGGCGACGGTCTGTTCCACGGCACGCTCCTCCTGGCCGGGCTGTTTTTCGGCGCGCTGCTGGTTTCTGGCGTGGCTGCCCCCGAGTGGCGGATCAACCACGCGTTTCTTGAAAGCCGATGCACGATCCTGGCCAAAGGGTTGGCACGCACGACCGTCGCGGATCTGCCGGCGGCGGTGATCACGACCTGGCGACCCTGCCTACGGGTGCGTTACGTCGCCAATGAGAGCGTGCACGAGTCATGGAGCGACGGGCCATCCACTGAGAACACGCCCGATCGTGAGGCTGCGCTGCGACGTCTGGCGGCATGGACACTCGGGTCAGAGGCCACCTGCTGGTACGACCCCGCAGCGCCCCAGACGGTGGTGTTGCAGCGCGGCTACAACTGGTGGCTCTGGCTGCTGTCGCTGCTGCTGCCGGGGGCCCTCGTGCTCATTGGTGGGTCGGGGCTGGTGCGCGGACTGAGGTCCTGGGGAAAATCGGAGGAACATCGGGCGGCGTCCGCCGGGCTCTCCGAATTGCTCGATCCGCTGGCTCAGCCGACATCGGCGGCGCCCGGCTATCCGGCGGTGCCTGTTTGGGACGATCTTGTCAATTCACCCGGCACGATGCTGCGCTATCGGCTGCCGATTGAAAGCCCGGAAAACTGGACGCTGGTGGGCTTTGGGCTGTTCGCCCTCCTCTGGAACGCCGTGCTGGTGGTGCTGGCGGTGGGGGCCGGTCTGGACCTGCTGGGAGGCAGGATCGACTGGTGGTTGTTCGCTTTGCTGGTGCCATTCCTCGGGGTGGGTATCGGTGGAGTCATCATGTTCATCAGAAGCCTCGTGTTCGCGACGGCCGTCGGGCCGACCCAGCTGGAGATCGCAGATCATCCGCTGTTCCCTGGCAGACGGTATGACGTCCTGCTCGCGCAGGGTGGCACGGGAACGATTCGGTCGCTGGCGTTGTCGCTCGAGTTGGAGGAGCAGGCGACCTTTCGGCAGGGAACCGACACCCGCACGGAGCAAGCAGTCGTCTGGAAGCAGTCGGTGGCCGTCTTTCATGAGGTGAATGCGGCTCCCCATACCCGATTCGAGGCGCGGGCCGTGGTCGAGATTCCCCCGGGCTCCATGCACTCGTTCACGTCGTCCCACAACGCCGTCCGGTGGCGGCTCGTCGTTCGTGGCACTCCCGAACATTGGCCGGAGTTTTCCCGGATTTTCCCCGTTGTGGTGTTTCCGCCCGATGACGAGGCGAAGGAGCCGTCGCCCCGCCCCGCTGGAAGTGGTGAGGCGTCGCGGTCAAGGGAGGTGTCGCGATGACAAAAGGAGTGGACCGTGGTCCGGCCATGCCGAGAGTCGACATGCAGTTCGACAGACCACATCGTCAGCATGAGCCCCGCGATCAGATCTCGGTCAGGTATCGCATCGAGGGCTGCGAGGGGGAACACATCCGTGCGATCGAGCACTCCGTGCTGTGGTATACGGAAGGCAAGGGTGAGGAGGATCTTGGAGTGCATTTTTTCCAGAGGCTCACCGACCGAGCTCTGTTGCCGTCGGCGACGGCGACCGGCGCATTCACCACGCCTTTGCCCCAGAGCCCGCTCTCCTACGAGGGGGTGATCGTCAAGGTCCGCTGGTGCGTTCGCGTGCGGCTTTTTTTCGAGGGCTCCCGTGACTTTGTCTCAGAGCACGTGTTCACGCTCGGCCGCATTCCGCCGGCCCAGCTTGTTTCGTCGAGGACCTGACGGTGGCTGTTCCGGTGACGAATCCGTTTACGACTCGGTTCACCCGGCCCGGCCGCATCGAGCCGCTCGATGTCACGGGCAGCCCCATCGATGTCGATGCACTCCTCGATCGGCTGCGGGGGCTCTGCGGCACGGCTGCGATCGTCGGGCCGCATGGCAGTGGCAAGTCGACGTTGCTGACGCATCTGGCCGCAGCGATCGAGCGCCGCGGTGAACGAGTGCGGCGGGCTCGCCTGCATTCGAGGTGGGATGTGCCGACAGCGTGGACGGCGATACGGGATTCTGCCGCTGGAGACACCGTCTGCATTGACAGCTGGGAGTGTCTCGGCGTCACCGCCCGTAGCGTGTTGCGGCTGGCGGCGGGCGTGTCGGGCTGCGGGCTTCTCGTGACATCTCACCGCGGGACCGGCATGCCGGAACTCATCCGCTGCGGCACCAGCGTGAGCCTCCTTCGGTCGATCGTGCGGAGCCTGCCCGGCCATGCATGCTGGCACGGACAGCTGATTCACGACACCGATATTGAGGCCGCATTCACCCTCCACGGCGGCAATCTCCGGGAATCGCTCTACGAACTCTACGACCGGTTCGAGGCCTGCGCAAGCCGCATCCGGGCGGGTGTGGGCGCCGGTCCTGACGGCGGTAATGGTTCTGACGGTGGCCGTCATGGAATTCATGAATTCATAGACGGTTTTTCTTACGCAGGCGCACCAGAGCGCAACCTAGGCTAGGGATGATGGTGATCGTGCCGGCGTGACCGGCCGGTCGGCCCACCAAGCTTCAGGAGTCTGAGATGAGAATCCGGCGTCCCTTCTTCATCGTGCTGTTGGTAGGAGGCACGGTTGGCATGATGCCGACTGCGTGCGATGCGCAGTGCTGCCTATCCGATCTCTTCGCGGGATGCCGAAAGGCGCCGGCGGCCTATGCCGTGGCCCCGGTCCCCGCGCCGATCTTCGCACCTGTCCCCGCGCCGGTCATGGCACCCGTCCCCGCGCCGCCGCCGCCTGTTGTCGTGCCGGTGCAACAGGTGAGCTACGTGCCCGAGACCACCTACCGGACGCAGTACCAGTGCGTGCCGGTCACCAGCTACAAGCCGTCGAGTGAAATCGATCCCTGCACCGGATGCCCGCGGGAATGCATGGAGCAGGTGACTCAATACGTGCAGCAGTCTGTCAACGTGCCGGTGACGCAGTACCGGGCTGTCTATTCGACGAAGTACGTGCAGATGCAGCCTGGATACTCCGCGAATGGAGCCTACGGTGTGCCAGGGGCGGCCGCAGCACCGATGATGGCGCCCTCCACCACGGGGGCCGTGTCGAGTCCGTTCGCGTCGACCGTCCAGACGACTCCGCAAGCCTGGGGTGCTGCCGGAACCGATGTGCCCCAGCAACTGATCCAGCCCGGGCAGCCACAAAACATCGCAGCCCCGGCGATGGCACCAGCGATGGTGCCGCAGCAGGGAATGCAGCAGCCGGTGTACCAGCAGCCAACCTTCCAGCAGCCCGTCGTGCCGCAGAGCGGGACCTACGCGGCGCCCGCCCCTGCGGCGGTACAGCCTCAGCCGACGGCTCCGCCGATGCTGTCGCCGACCCCGTCGCTGAAGCCGATTCCGGAACTCCAGCGGACGCCAGCGACGAATGGCGCGGGCTCCGCAGCGTCGATCGGCCCCGCATCACCCGCCGGCCCGGGATCTCCGGTGCCGATGATGCAGCAGTACCGCGCTCCCGCCAACGGCACGCCGGCTCCTTCGCTGGCGCCCATGGGTGGGTACGGCACTGGTGCGAGCGGCCCGGGTGGCGGCACAAGCACCAGTGGCAGTAATGGCATGCCGGTTCTGCCCGGCGGTGGCCCCAGTTCTACGACCGGTGCTTTCCCGAAACTGCTCGAGCCGACCGGCCACACGACCTCGTGGCAGCCGGCCGCCGGCTGGTACCCGTCCCACCAGGCAAGCTGGCCCACGGGCTATCCGACAGCCGCCCTTCCCGGCCGCGTGCTGGAGCGATAGGCCTGATACGATGACGGCAGCCTGATCAGCACGCGACGACGCCCAACTTCACGGGCCGATCGTTCCGGGGTCAACGTTCCGGGTTCAACGTTCTGAGGCATGCCGTGACGAATGCCGATATTGCCGCCACGTTCGACCACATCGCCGATCTGCTGGAGTACCAGGGTGGCAACGTGTTCCGCGTGCGGGCCTACCGCAACGCGGCCCGCACGATAGGAGGCATGGTCGAGTCGCTGGCCGCCGTGCGGGCCAATGCGGGACGCTTCCTGACCGATATCGATGGCATCGGCACGGATCTCGCGGAAAAGATCGGCTCGCTGCTGGACACGGGCGAATTGCCGCTGCTGGCCGAACTGCGAAAGGCTGTTCCGGCGGCGGTATTTGACATCATGCGGGTGCCCGGACTTGGCCCCAAGAAGGTGAAGCTACTCGTCGACCAGTTGGGCATCGATTCGCTCGATTCACTTGAGCAGGCCTGCCGCGAGGGGCGGGTGGAGCAGGTGAAGGGTTTTGGCGCGAAGACCCAGACGATGATTCTCGACAACATTGCCTTCGCCAAGAATCCGGATCACGCCAGGCTGTTGTGGCAGGAGGCCGATGCGATCGTGCAGGACTTGCTCGGCTGGATGCGTGGGTGTCCGCACGTTCGCCAGATCGAGGGTGCCGGTAGCTGGCGGCGGGGACGGGAGACGGTGGGCGATCTTGATCTCGTCGTCGACAGCGATGATTCCGCCGCCGTCATGGACAGGCTGCACGCCTGGAAGGAGACGTCGGCGGTGTTGCTTCGTGGGGATACGAAAACGAGCGTGCGGGGCCCCCGGGGCGTGCAGATCGACCTGCGGGTCGTGGAGCATGGATCGTTTGGGGCGGCGCTCCAGTATTTCACCGGATCGAAGGAGCACAACGTGCGGTTGCGGTCTTGGGCGCGGGAGCGAGGGCTGACGATCAACGAATACGGTGTCTATGAACTCGGCACCGAAGACAAGAATGATGCAAAGTCCGCGAAGGGAGTGTGCGTTGCCGGCGATACCGAGCAGGCTGTCTATGGAGCGGTGGGACTGCCATGGGTGCCGCCGGAGCTTCGCGAGGACCGCAACGAAATTGTGATGGCCGAGCGGGGCGAGCTGCCCGAGCTGGTGGAGCTGGCCGATATTCGCGGTGATCTTCACATGCACACCACCGCAACCGATGGCGAGGACACGCTCGCGGAGATGGTCCGCGCGGCTGTTGCCCGCGGGCTCCAGTACATCGCGATCACCGACCATGGCCAGCGTGTGACCATGGCCCGAGGCCTCGACAAGCACAGACTCTTGAAGCAATGGGACGAGATCGACCGGCTCAATGAGTCCCTAGCCGAGGATGGCCGGCCGCCGATCGTGGTGTGGAAGGGGATCGAGGTCGACATGCTCGAGAAGGGAGGCCTCGATCTGCCCGATGACGTGCTGGAGAAGGCCGACTGGGTCGTGGCCAGCCTGCATTACGGCCAGAACCAGCCGCGGGAGCGGATCACTGCCCGGATCATCGAAGCGATCGAGAATCCACACGTGAGTGTGATCGGTCATCCCACCGGTCGGTTGCTCAATAGGCGTCCGCCGTACGACGTCGATATCGAGGCGGTGATCGCCGCCGCTGCGCGAACGGGAACATTTCTGGAGATAAATGCCAATCCCTGGCGGCTCGATCTCAACGACCACCACGCGGCTGCGGCGAAAAAGGCGGGCGTGAAGATCGTGATCTCCACCGATGCACACTCGACGCGAGGCCTGGACGTGATGCGGTGCGGCGTACTCCAAGCCCGTCGCGCCGGCCTCGAGGCCGGTGACGTCGCCAACAGCCGAACCCTCGCCGGCCTCCGCAAATTGATGAAGCGGTGAGGCCGTTGGGCGAGTCTCCCAGCGACGTCTCCACATCAGTTCGGGGCTGCCCATGCCCCGAGAGCCGGCGTTGCTGACCAGCGCAGGCAGGATGCCGGAGCGCAGTCAGCATCGAGTGAGCGAAGGCAGGAGACGAAAGCGAACGTCCGGCGACGGGGCATGGGCAGCCCCGAACTGTCCCCGGCGGCGCAGCACCATGACGCTACCGCGACTTCACGCACCGGAAGCCGATGTGGTTGCAGCCGCTGGAGGGCTCGCCCTTGCCGCGGGTGCCCACGATGTAGCGGGCGCAGTATTGATCGGAGCAGAGAAACGAGCCGCCGCGGAGGACACGTTTCTTCTCGTGTGGCTCCTGCGGGTCGAAGCTGTCGGCCGGGCCGGCCGGATTCCGTTCGGGCTTTCCCGCGGCGAGCGCCGTGGCATACGCGTCGTGGCGGTACCAATCGGCACACCATTCCCAGACGTTCCCCGACATGTCGTGCAGCCCGTAGGCGTTGGCGGGAAACCTTCCGGCCGGCGCGGCGGCGGCATGGCCATCGGCGGCGGTGTTCTCCCCTGGAAACCTCCCCTGCCAGGTGTTGGCCATGAATTGGCCGGCTGGCCGGAATTCATTGCCCCAGGGATAGAGGTTGCCCGCGAGTCCGCCCCGGGCCGCAAATTCCCACTCGGTTTCCGTCGGGAGCCGCTTGCCGGCCCACGCTGCGAAGGCAGCCGCATCCTCGTGGGCAACCTGCACCACGGGATCATCGCCACGGCCCGCGATCGAACTGTCTGGGCCGGTGGGATGCCGCCATTCCGCGCCCGCGACGTAGTTCCACCAGACGTAATGGTTGGTCAGCGGGACGGGGCCTGGTGGTGGCGTGAATACGAGCGAACCGGGCACGAGATTTTCGGGCGGCGCGCCGGGGAAGTCCTCCTGCCTGGGCGGTCGCTCCGCCACGGTGACGTAGTCTGTCGCAGCGACGAATTCAGCGAAGCGGTCGTTCGTCACCTCGGTGCGGTCCATCCACAGGCCATCGACGTACGCTCGGTGGATCGGACGCCCGTCGCGCATCGCATCGGGTCCGCCGAAAGGCTGGTCGCGAGGATCGGCACAACCCATGGAGAACTCGCCTCCTGGAATCCAGACCATGCCCGGCGGCGACTCCCGCGGAGGCGGCTGCGTGTTGGCTGCGGTCGGCTGAAATCCCCGGAGGGCTGTTCCCGGCTTTGCGCCGGCACGGTCGAGCGCGAGCGAACCGATCGACCACACGAGTGCCGCTGCCGCCAGGGCGATCCCGATCTGCATGGCCACGGGTGGCAGGCGTCGCGTGGGTGTGCGGCCCGATGAAGATCTGGCGGGTGGCAAAGAAGGGGTCATGCGGAACGCCGCATGGTGCGTGCGAAGCGACGACGGAGTGATCGGCGTCTCGATGGATTCCACCATTTTGAAAAAGCCTTGCGGGCAATGTCGGCCTGCCGGCTCTCGTCTTCACGCAGCGAGACGAGCATGTCGCGATTGGGACCCGCATCCGCGCTCCGCGCCCAACGCCCGAAGCGATCGGCCGCAGCTGCGTGGTCGGTGAAATCTCCGAGTGTCTTCTGGAGCCGCTCGAGCGACCCTTGGCACCTGGCTCGTGCATGGGAAGGCAAGGCCGGCGCAAAAATTTCCAGCGCGTAACGAAGCTTCTTGCCCTCGATGCGGAGCGCGTGGATCTTGGCGTCGTCATGCAGTTTGTGGTCGGCCTTTGCGAAGAACGCCGCGATCATGGGTTTGAAGTGCCGCCTCGCATAGGACCGAAAGTCAGACCGCCGCCGCCGGACGTGGACATCATTGAGCAGTCGGTCGACACGGCAGCACCAATCCGCATCCACGAGGTCTTCGAGCAGGGCGCGAATGGGCGCCCGCGACTTGCGCCGCTGTTTGGAGAGCATCGCGACCAGCCGATTGCGCGCACGTGCCGCGTCGTTTGCCAGGCGATCGGTGAGCACGTCAAGGTCGCGTGCCTCGCCCGCGGTGCGTCGCAGCCTGCGGAGACGTTTTTCGAACCAAGCACGACGTCTCGCCGGTATCACGGCGTGGAAAGCATCGAATGCGGCCAGGGTGCGGCGTGTGGCAACGCGCAGTTGATGAACATGCTCGGTATGGTCGGGCATGTCACAAGTTGCCTGGAGTTTCGTCCAGACGGCATCAAATCGCCTGCGGAGCGTCGTCGCCGCCAGCTGCCCCACGGACAGCCGGTGGTCGTCGCTCACGATCCATCTTTCCGAGGCCGCCATCAGGCTCGATCCGCACGATACGACACACTCCGCGGCGCCATTGCCGAGTGGGCGCCGTGCCGGTGACGCCTCTCAACAATCTACCGGTTTTGACAGGCCGGATTCCAGCGGGGCGGCAAAAGGGCAACGCAGGCTGTCATGACTCACAGCCCCGGCTTGGCACCGACCTCGTTTGGGCCGGGCTGTACGGGGCCTTTCGGCTGAAGCGGTGCCTTGGTCACGACGATACGAGATGTGAAGACCGTACCCGCTCCCATGGCCCCCTCACCGCTCCAGCGACGGCCAGTGACTTCGACCTCATCGCCCGGAGCAATGAGGTCGATCTGTTCCGCGTCGACGACCATCACCACCGCGTCATCCGCAAGTGGCAGGGTGAGGCGGCGAATTTTGCCGGCATCGACCTTGACGATCAGCAGCTTGTTGCGAGCCTGGACCACCGTCCCAACGACGGTGTCGAACTGGTGCGAACGCACCGCATCGGGTGTGAAGTCGCGTGGGGGAGTGACGATCTCGATGGCCCGAATTGGTTCCGCAGCCCTGCCCTTGTCGTTCACCTCCGTCCGCAGGCGAACCGTCATGCCAGGTTTGATGGCTGCCAATGACGTGCTGCCTCCCACCTGCATCTGGGTGACACCCGCTGGGTGCAGTTGTGCGATCAGCACGGCCGAGGAGTGATCGACGGTGGCGCCCTCGGTGAAGGCCACCATGCCGCCTGACAGCGAGCCGGCCGTTGCCCGGACCCGGCCTGTGAACGACTCCTCCGGCAGATTATCGATCATCATTTTGTTGCGTTCAACAGGCACGGTGATGGCCTTGTTCGTGCCCCGGCAGGCCCCCAGATTCCAGAGTCGTTCGTAGGTCTTTTGGATGGCAGCGGACTTGTAGAACGGCCCCCAGCGCAGGGTGCCATCGGCGGCAACGGGAGCCAGATCATCGTGACCGTCGGCATACGGATTGTATGGCTGTGCCAGTACGGTTTCGGCACAACTGCCGAGCAGCGTGCAGGCCAACAGCCCCGTCATCAACGGCAGGCATAACGGGCGGAGTCGTTTCGATCGCAGCATGAGGAGGCTTCCGGCGAGGCGGGGGAGAACGCAGTTCCGACGTCGTGCACGACGACTGACGGATTCCTACCCTCTACCGTACTTCGGCCGTCTCTCCGGATCAAAAACAGCATCCCACCAGGATGGTGGCACGTGCTGTTTATGACGGTCAAAACGCCAGGAACGAGCTTTGTCCGGCCTGCGCTGAGCCGGCCGGCCAAATGCCCGGGTTGTTACAACGCGCCGGGCTTCGACTCTCCGATGGTGGCGACAGGGCTCCCGGTCTCACCGGAAGCGACGGTGTCACCGCCGACAGGCGCGGCCTCGAGCAATGGAAACTGTCGCGTCAGGACGTTGTCGCGATCGATCCGTAGGGCGTCGAGCGCTTCGGGCCGTACGCGAACCTCGGCCGACTGGAAGGTGTGGAATCCGGTGCCGGCCGGGATGAGGTGGCCGAGGATGACGTTCTCCTTGAGTCCTACCAGGTTGTCCACCTTGCCGGCGAGCGCCGCCTCGGTGAGCACTTTCGTCGTCTCCTGGAAGCTCGCGGCCGAGATGAAGCTCGAACTCTGCACGCTGGCCTTGGTGATACCGAGCAGTTGCGTGCTCGCCGACGCCGGCTTTGGCTTCGCGCCCTTGGCCGGAGTGCCTCCCAGAGCCTCGATCTGAGCGTTCGCCTGAGCCAGCACGTCCTTCGGCACCACGCTACCGACCGCAAACTCGCTGTCACCCTTGTCGGTGATCCGTAGACCAGCACAGACCTTCTCATTCGCCTGCTTGAACTCAAACTTGTCCATCACACTGCCCGGGAGCAGGTCGGTGTCGCCGACCGTCTCGATCTTCACCTTCCGTAGCATCTGCGAGACGATGATCTCGATGTGCTTGTCGTCGATGTCGACCCGCTGACTGCGGTAGACGTTCTGAATCTCCCGCACCAGATAACGCTGCACTTCCTCTTCGCCGGAGATGCGAAGAATGTCATGCGGCACGAGGGGGCCGTCGACCAACGCTTCGCCCGCCTTGACGATGTCGCCGGCGTGAACGCGGAGATGTTTGCCATGTGTGACAAGATGCTCGCGCTCAACGCCGCTTTCATTCTTCACCACGATGGTTCGCTTGCCGCGGCGCTTCTCTCCGAGCAGTTCCACCTTGCCGTCGATCTCGGCCATGATGGCCGGATCCTTCGGCTTGCGGGCCTCGAAGATTTCGGTCACGCGAGGCAGACCACCTGTGATGTCCTGCGTGCCCGAAGCTTCACGGGGCGTCTTGGCAAGCACGTGTCCGGCGGCAACCTTCTCGCCCGGCGTGACTTCGATGTAGGCCTTTTCTGGCAGGTAGTAGAAGTCGAGGATCTTGCCGTCCTCGTCTTCCAGCACAACCTGCGGATGATAGACACCCTTGTGTTCCATCACCATGCGCCGCATGTGTCCGCTGGGGTCCTTCTCGAGGCGGAGCGTCTCGCCCTCGATGACATCCTCATAACGCACCTTGCCCGGCACTTCCGACAGAATGGGGATCGAGTGCGGGTCCCACTGCACGAGCACCGTCCCGGGCTTTACCTCGTCGTTTTCGGCCACCTTGAGGATCGCACCGGCTGGAATTTCGAACTTTTCCAGTTCGCGTCCCTTCGGATCGACGATGGCGATTTCTCCATTTCGTGCGAGCACGATCTGCTCGCCCTGCTCGTTTTGCACCGTGCGAAGGCGGGTGAATTTCACGGTGCCTGCCCGCTTGGAACGGCTCTCGCTCTCCTCGATAGCACGCTGACCGACGCCACCGATGTGGAACGTACGCATCGTCAATTGCGTGCCCGGTTCACCAATGCTCTGAGCTGCGATGATGCCGACAGCCATGCCCTCCTCGACCATGGAGCCGGTGGACAGGTCCATGCCGTAGCAAAGTCGGCACACACCCAGCGAGGCCTCGCACGTCAGTGCGCTGCGAACCTGGATCTTTTCGAGCCCCAGTTCCTCGATCTGCCGGGCCATCTTCCGCGTGATCAGTTCGTCCTCGTGTACGACCACTTCGTCGGTGATCGGATTCACGATGTTGGCACGGCTGACGCGGCCTCGGATGCTGTCGGCGAGACTCACCTCGACCTTCTCCCCGCGGTAGATGACCGTCTTGTCGATGCCCTGCGTGGTGCCGCAGTCCTGCATCGTCACGACGACGTTCTGCGCCACGTCCGCGAGCTTGCGGGTGAGATAGCCCGAGTCGGCCGTCTTGAGAGCCGTGTCGGCCAAACCCTTACGGGCACCGTGCGTGGAACTGAAGTATTCGAGCACAGTCAGGCCTTCACGGAAATTGGCCTTGATCGGCGTCTCGATGATCTTGCCTGACGGCTTGGCCATCAGGCCTCGCATACCGGCGAGCTGTCGGATCTGTTCGACGCCGCCTCGGGCACCCGAGTGTGCCATCAGGAAGATCGGGTTCACGTAGCCGGCATAACGCGTATCACGTGCGTCGGTGTCCTGCTCGAGTTCGTCCATCATCTCCTTGGTGATCTGCTCACGGGCGTGCGTCCAGGCGTCGAGCACCTGGTTGTAGCGTTCGCCGTCGGTGATCACGCCGCGCTGGTAGAGCTTCATGATCTTCATGACGTCTTTTTCAGCGGAACCGATGATCCGTCCCTTGCTGGCGGGCGTGATCAGGTCATCCGTGGCGAACGAGAGGCCGCTCCGCGTGCTCCAACTGAAGCCGACACGGTTCATATCGTCGAGCAGATCGATCGTCTTGCGGCGACCGAGGGCTTGATAGCAGTCCGAGATCACTCGAGCGAGTTCGCTCGATCGCATCGGGATGTTGTAGAAGAGCATCCCTTCCGGAAGGACGGAGTTGAACAGCACTCGTCCCACGGTGGTCTCGATCACCGCGCCGGGCGTTCGGAGCGCCTCGACGTCGGTTTTCAGGCTGCGACCGGGACGAAGTTTAACGCGGATTTTGGCGTGCGTATCGACCTTGCCGAGCGAATGGGCCAGTTCGACCTCTTCGTGGTTCTTGAAAACCATACCCTCTCCCTTGCGGCCGGGAAGGAGCATCGTGAGGTAGTAGCAACCCATCACCACGTCCTGGGACGGGCTGATGATCGGCGCACCGTTGGCAGGGCTGAAGATGTTGTTGGTCGACAGCATCAACGTATGGGCCTCAACCTGCGCCTCGATGGAGAGCGGCAGATGCACGGCCATCTGGTCACCGTCGAAGTCGGCGTTGAAGCCCTTGCAGACCAGCGGATGAAGCTTGATCGCATTCCCTTCAACGAGCATCGGCTCGAACGCCTGAATGCCCATGCGATGCAGGGTGGGGGCACGATTCAGCAGCACCGGGTGGTTGCGGATCACCTCTTCGAGGATGTCCCATACCTCGGCATCCTTCCGCTCCAGCATCTTCTTGGCGCTCTTGATGGTATCGGCATGGCCGAGTTCCTTGAGCCGCCGAATGATGAACGGCTGGTAGAGCTCCAGGGCGATCTTCTTCGGCAGACCGCACTGGTGGAGTCTGAGGTGGGGGCCTACCACGATCACGCTGCGTGCGGAGTAATCGACGCGCTTGCCGAGCAGGTTCTCACGGAACCGGCCCTGCTTGCCCTTGATCATGTCGGTGAGGCTCTTGAGCGGGCGGTTGCTCGAAGCCAGCACGGGCCGCTTGCAGCGATTGTTGTCGAAGAGCGCATCGACCGACTGCTGCAGCATCCTCTTCTCGTTGCGGATGATCACCTCAGGCGCATTGAGATCGACCAGCTTCTTGAGGCGGTTGTTGCGATTGATGATCCGGCGGTACAGATCGTTAAGGTCGCTCGTGGCGAAGTTGCCCGAGTCGAGCATGACCAGAGGCCGCAGGTCCGGCGGTATGACCGGGATCACATCGAGCACGATCCACTCAGGCTTGTTTTCGCTGTCGCGGATGGCTTCAACGATCTTCAGGCGGTTGACGAGGTCCTTCTTCTTCTGCTTGCTGTTGGTCGTCGCGAGGTCGATGCGGAGGTCCTTCGAGAGCGTCACGAGGTCAAGCGAGAGCAGCAGTTTGCGAACCGCTTCGGCGCCCATCTCGGCCTCGAAGCCGGTCTCGCCGTAGGTGTTGCGGGCCTCGCGGAATTCCTCCTCGGTGAGCAGTTGCTGCTTCTTCAGCGGCGTGTCCTTGGGGTCGAGCACGACGTAGTCCTGGAAGTAGATCACCTTCTCCAGGCTGGAGGTCTTCATGTCGAGCAACGCGCCCAGACGGCTGGGCATGGCCTTGAAGAACCAGATGTGGACAACCGGGGCGGCCAATTCGATATGGCCCATCCGCTTCCGGCGAACGCGGCTGTGCGTCACCTTCACGCCGCAGCGATCGCAGATCATCCCCTTGTATTTCATGCCGCGGTATTTGCCGCAGGAGCATTCCCAGTCCTTTTCAGGTCCGAAAATCTTCTCGCACATCAGGCCGTCTTTTTCAGGACGGTAGGTGCGGTAGTTGATCGTTTCGGGCTTCTTGACCTCGCCAAACGACCAGCTGCGAATGTCGTGCGGCCGTGCCAGGCTGATCTTCACGGCCGAATAGTCATTGACGCGATCGTAGGTGGATTCGCCGATGCTCACGTGGATGCTCCTTGGAATCAGTCAGTCGTGTCGATCAATCAACGTATCTCACCGCCGCTACCGCTACCCGGCGGCCCTCACACCCGCCGTTTTTCCAGTTGCATGTTGAGGGCCAGGCCACGAATCTCGTTGGTCAGCACGTCGAAGCTGGCAGGTGTGCCAGCCTCGAGCGTGTTCTCGCCCTTCACCATGCTCTCGTAGATCTTGGTACGGCCCTCGACGTCGTCGCTCTTGACGGTGAGGAGTTCCTGGAGGATGTAGGCCGCTCCGTAGGCCTCCAATGCCCAGACTTCCATCTCGCCAAAACGCTGACCGCCGAATCGGGCCTTGCCACCCAGCGGTTGCTGCGTGATGAGCGAGTAGGGGCCCGTCGATCTGGCGTGCACCTTGTCGTCGACGAGATGATGGAGTTTGAGCATGTAGATGTAGCCGACGGTTGTCTCCTGCTCCATCTTTTCGCCCGTGCGGCCGTCATAGAGTTGGGCCTTGCCGTGCCGCGGCAGGCCCGCTTTGACCAGCACGTCGTTGATGTCATCTTCACTGGCACCATCAAACACCGGCGTGATGGCCTGGAAGCCGAGTTTCATGCCGGCCCACCCCAGATGGGTTTCCAGGATCTGGCCCACGTTCATGCGGCTGGGCACGCCGAGAGGATTGAGAAGAATCTGCACAGGCGTTCCGTCCGCCAGGAAGGGCATGTCCTCCTTGGGGAGAATCTTTGCGATCACACCCTTGTTGCCGTGTCGGCCGGCCATCTTGTCGCCGACTGAAATGACACGCCGGGCAGCAACGTAGACCTTCACCATCTGCAGCACACCGGGCCGCAGTTCGTCGCCACGCTTCATGCTGTTGAGTCGGCGATCCCGAGCGTCGATCGCGGCATCCACGGCAGGCCACATCGCCTTATGGAGTTTCTCAACGTCGGCCTTGCGCTGCGGGGAGCGGATGTCGAGGTCTTCGAGCTTGAAAGCCGCCGCCCGCTCCGCCACCACCTTGTGATCCTGGTTGCGAACGAGCGGGCTGCCGTCGGCCGCCGTGAGCGGCTTTTGCAGCACCTTTTCCAGTTCCGCGACCAACACCGCAAACACCTCGGCGATCTGTGCGTTGCCTATGTTTTCCGCTTCCTTGAGCTGCTTCTCAAACTCGCGGCGTTCCTCTTCGGAGAGGCTCATTCGCCGGGAGAACTTCTCTGCAGCGATCACGATGCCCTCGACGCCGGACGGCACCTCCAGCGAGTCGTTCTTCACGTCCTCGCCGGCGCGGCCGAAGATGGCATGCAGGAGTTTCTCTTCAGGCGTCAACTCGGTCTTGCTCTTCGGGGAGACCTTGCCGACGAGGATGTCACCCGGTCGTACATACGTGCCGATCCGGACGATCCCACTTTCGTCAAGGTTGTGCAGCGCACGCTCGCCGACGTTGGGGATGTCCCGCGTGAACTCCTCGCGACCCAGCTTGGTGTCGCGGATCTCGATGTCGTATTCCTCGATGTGGATCGAGGTGTAGACGTCATCTTCGACGAGTTCCTCGCTGATGATGATGGCGTCTTCGAAGTTGAAGCCATCCCACGCCATGAAACCGACCAGCACGTTGCGGCCGAGCGCCAGTTCACCCTTGTAGGTGGCGGCACCGTCGGCCAGCACATCGCCCTTATCGACCTTTTGGCCGAGTTGCACGATCGGCTTTTGGTTTTGGCACGTGCGCTCATTGAGCCCGACGTATTTCCGAAGCTTGTAGGCATCGACGGATCCGGATGCCGTAGTCACCTCGATCGATTCGGCGTCGACGTATGTGACGGCGCCCTTTTTGGCCGCCCGCACGAGCAGCCCTGAATTGACTGCCACGTCGCGTTCCATCCCCGTGCCCACGATCGGCGGCTCGGTCACCAGCAACGGCACGGCCTGACGCTGCATGTTGGAACCCATCAACGCGCGGTTGGCGTCGTCGTGCTCAAGGAACGGAATCAGGCCGGCGGACACGCCCACCATCTGGCTGGGCGCCACGTCGATGTATTCGATCGACTCGGCAGGCACGAGCACGAAGTCGCCGCGATACCGGGCGATGATCGTATCTCCCTCGATTCTGCCGTCGACGACAGTGGCGTCGGCCGGCGCAAGATGGGCGTCGTGCTCCTCGTCAGCGCGGAGCCAGACGACGTCGTCAGTCAGCTTGCACTTCGATACCTTGCGATACGGCGTGACCAAAAAGCCGTAAGAGTCGACGCCGGAGTAGATGGCGAGACTCGAGATGAGGCCGATATTCGTGCCTTCAGGCGTTTCGATCGGACAGATGCGACCGTAGTGCGAGATGTGCACGTCGCGCACCTCGAAGCCCGCTCGCTTGCGGTTCAAGCCGCCTGGACCGAGCGCGGAGAGTCGCCGTTCGTGCGTGAGCATCGAAAGCGGATTCGTCTGGTCAACTACCTGTGAGAGCTCGCCGCGGCCGAAGAAGTATTCAATCGCAGCGGAGATGCTCTTGGGATTGATGAGCGTCCGGGGCGACATTTCGGCCACATCCTTGAGGCTCATCCGCTCCTGCACCGTACGGCGCAGTTTCAGGAAGCCCTTGCGGAGTTCATCACTGGCGAGTTCGTCGATCGTGCGCAGGCGGCGGTTGCCGAGGTGGTCGATGTCATCGACCTCCACCTGGCCCTCGCCCTCGCTGAGCTGCAGCATGTACTTGAACGCGGCGATCAGGTCATCCGGCCGGAGCGTCATCTCGGTTTCTGGCACCGAGAGCCCGAGCTTACGGTTGATACGGAAGCGACCCACGCGGCCGAGGCGATACCGGTTCGTGTCTTTGAACTTCTCGTCGAACAGCGTCCTCGCCTTGTCCAGGGCGGGCGGATTGCCCGGCCGGAGCCGCTGGTAAATCCGCACCAGCGCATCCTCGTGGCTCGGGGCGACTCCGGTGCGTTTCTTCGACTCGTCGGAGTCCTCTTTGAGACTGTGCATCAGGAGCGGCACCTTCTGCTCCTGCATCACCTCGACGGCCTTGAGGTCCGAGGTGCAGATCAGTTCGGCCATGTCGTGCGTGATCTTGACGCCGGCATCGACGATGATCTCGCCCGCTCGCTCGCTGCCCTTCGGATAGACGATGTCGTCGACGGCGATGCGGCCCTCGAGTTTCGGCACGCTTCGTCCGCCGGCGACCTTTTCGACGGTGGTCTTATAGAAAAGCTTAAGGATCTCGGAATCATGGCTGAATTTCGGATCCATCGCCCGCAGGAGTGTCAGTGCGGAAAACTTGCCGCTCTGATCGATGCGTACCTGCAGGGTGTCTTTTTTCGAGACGTTGAGTTCGATCCAGCTGCCACGCTCGGGAATGATGCGACAGTTATAGGTTTTGCTTCGGCACCGTTGATGATGAACTCGCCACCGCCCAGCATGATGGGGATGTCACCGAGATAGACCTCTTCCTCGATGGGCTGTTCGCGAGTGAGCCGCAACGAGACCCGGAGCGGGCGGCCATAGGTCAGCCGCAGCTGCCGGCATTCATCTGGATCGTATCGCGGCTTGCCAAGTTCGTACCGCAGGTACTCGATCTTGACTGTCTTGTCGTAGCTCTCGATCGGAAAGATCTCACGGAGCACGCCCTCGATGCCATGATCCTTGCGCTTGTTCGACGGCACGTCGTACTGCAGAAACGCGTCGTAAAACCGCGTCTGGATCTCGGTCAGGTCGGGAATGGCGTGGCTGGCGCGGCGGCTGCCGAAGTGACGGATCTCGGTGGGCTGGAGACGGCGGACGGCGCGAGTTGCCATAGAAGAAAGGCTCCTGAACGGGGCTTCTTGGGCGTGGATGAAGCTGCCGGTGCAACTGGTTCGGAGGGGAGCGCACGCCAATCGAAGAAAGCCACCTTCGGGAAGGTCGCATCCCGAAGGCGAGCACTATCGAGCGGGGGCTATCGAACGCAGTGGCATCGACAGGACAAAGAAGGGCAGATGGGCAGGATCAAGAAACGGCAGGGCCAACAGACGAGCAAATACTATACCAATTGGCAGGCGGAAGAAAAAGCCTCCGCCTGCCAACGGCACGTTTTTGCGGTTTTACTTGATCGAGACCTTGGCGCCCGAGTCCTCGAGTTCCTTCTTCAGCTTCTCGGAGTCGGCCTTGGAAATGCCTTCCTTGACCTTTGCCGGGGCGCTCTCGACCAAATCCTTGGCTTCTTTCAAGCCCAAGCCAGTCGCGGCACGCACGACCTTGATGACACCGATCTTGTTGTCGCCGAAGGCGTCGAGAACAACGTCGAACTCGGTCTTCTCGACTGCAGCTTCAGCTGCAGCGCCTGCACCGCCACCAGGAGCGGCCATGACCATCGCGCCGCCAGCGGCCGGCTTGATGCCGTGAACCTCGTCGAGGTAATCGGAGAGTTCCTTTGCGGCCTTCAGAGTCAAGCCGACGATCTTGTCGCCGAGATCCTTCGTTTCCTTGGTGAAATCACGTGTTGCTTCAGCCGTTGCCATCGCTCGAGATCCCTTTCTGTCAAAAAAACAGTTCTACAAAAATATTGACCGTCGATTGGCACGACCGGTCAGGTGTGATGTGAATTGTATGGGCGTCGGGGCCATTACCCTCAACGTCTGAGGAGGGAGGCCTAATGTCATACCATGAACTTTGCACGAGTGAAGACCACCACAAAAATTCGCGGTGGAGACCACTCTCACGCGGACGGGGCCTCCCCGTCCGAGCTCTTCTCCAGATCGTCGACACGGGAAGAAATCTGACCGGCAATCGTCCCCCCGACAGACAGAATCTGGCCGGAAAGCGTTGACGCCAGTCCGGAGATCTGGCCGGACAGGATGGAGAGTTGTTCTGCCCGAGTGGGCCACTTGGCAACCCGCTTGATGTCACCGGCATCGAGGCCGGCACCATCGAGAGCCCCGCCCCGGCACTCAAAGCCCTCGAAGTCCTTCACGGACGCCAGGCGGTCGAGTTCCTTGGTGAGATCGACGACATCTTCGCCGCCCCAGGCAATCGCCAGCATGCCCTCGGTCTTCGTGAACGCGGGGGCGAGCGGGGAATCGAGGGTCGCCTTGCGGACAAGACTGTTTTTCACCATCTGGAGATGGATGTTTTTCTTGCGGAGGGCGTGTCGTAGTTGCGACGTTTTCTGGGCATTTAGCTTGCCGAGGCTGACAACGACCACTTCGGCCACGTTGTCGAGCCGCTTCTTCAGGTCATCGACCAGCAT
>JAPLNQ010000295.1:0-4160 GCA_026401075.1 Planctomycetia bacterium | reverse complement strand
CCCGCATGGGGGCGGACCTCGTCACGCTGCCACCATGACGCCGGGCGTCATGGTGGCGGAGATCGACACGCTACGGACGAACTGACCACGCACGCTGGACGGCTGCATGGCCTGGATGTGCTCGACAAAGGCCTGGATGTTGGCCACGAGTTGGGCCGCATCAAAGCTCGCCTTGCCGACGACGGCATGGACAATGCCGGTTGGGTCGTTGCGAAATTCCACCTTGCCGGCCCGGTACTCGCCGACCGTCTTGGCAATGTCGGCCGTGACGGTGCCCGCACGGGGGCTGGGCATGAGTCCGCGAGGACCGAGCACCTTACCCAACGGGCCGACCAGACCCATCATGTCGGGGGCCGCGATGCAGACATCAAAATCGGTCCAGCCTTCCTTGATCTTCTTGGCGAGTTCATCACCGCCCACGGCCTCGGCACCAGCAGCCTTGGCGTCTTCTGCGAGGTTGCCCTTGGCAAACACGACCACCCGCTTCGCCTTGCCGATGCCGTGCGGCAGCACGAGCGAACCACGAATGATCTGGTCGGCCTGCTTGGGGTCGATGCCGAGACGCATGTGGACCTCGACGGTCTGGTCGAACTTGGCCGGCGGAAAGCTCTTGATGATGCCCACGGCATCAGCCAGCGGGAGCGGGTCGTCGTTCTTGGGCTTCAGGGCGAGCATCGCCCGCATGCGCTTGGAGAGGGACACGGCAAAAATCCTGAAAGGTGGTCTGGAAAAAAGATGAGTGTGAAACGTGGGGTTCGAAATACTTGATGAACGTTACTACGGATGACAGTCGATCGCTCAGCCCTCGACGGTGATGCCCATGCTGCGGGCAGTGCCCTCGATCATGCGGCGGGCACATTCGCCGTCTCGGGCGTTTAAATCGGGTGTTTTCAGGCGGACGATTTCATCGAGTTGGGCCTTGGTGACCTTGCCGACCTTGTCCTTATTGGGCACGCCCGAGCCCTTGGCAAGCCCCGCTGCTTTTTTCAGCAGCGCCGCTGCAGGCGGGCTCTTGGTGACGAACTCGAATGACCGGTCGTTGTAGATCGTCACCACCACCGGGATCGGCATGCCTGCCGCCTCACGGGTGCGATCGTTGAACTGCGAGACGAACTGGCCGAGGTTAATGCCAAAACGGCCGAGTGACGTGCCTACCGGCGGCGCCGGAGTAGCCTGCCCGCCGGGCACCTGAAACTTCGCCTGACCAACCATCTGCTTCGCCATCTTCCTGCCCTTTCGTTACTACCAAATTTCTAGACCGACTCGCACTTAGACCGACTCGATCTGCCAGTATTCAATGTCCACGGGCGTGGAGCGACCAAAGATGCTCAGCATCACGGTCACGCGTCCATTCGCCTCGTCGATCTCCTCGACTTCGCCCTCGAAGTTTTCGAATGTGCCCTCGTTGATCTTCACGCGGTCACCCTTCTTGAAGGCGATCTTGAGTCGCGGCGCCTCATCGGCCTTGACCTCGGCCTTGTTGAGGAGTTTGGCGACGTCCTGCGGCAGCATCGGGCTGGGCCGACCGGCCGAACCGGTGAAGTCACCGATACCGCCGGTTTCCCGCACGAGATACCACGTGTCGTCGTTGAGAAGCATGTTCACCAGGATGTATCCGGGATACAGCTTCCGCCAGACCACCCGCTTTTTGCCCCCCTTGAACTCGGTGACCTGCTCCTTGGGCACCACCACATCGCCGAAATACTTATCGAGGCCCTGCATCTGGATCCGTCGCATGAGCGTCTCGCGGATTGAATCCTCGCGATTGCTCTGCACTTTGAGGATGTACCAGTGCCGGTCACCGACGACTGCCTCATCATCGACGTCACCGGACGTCGAGATCGGCTTGGCATTTTCACTGCCCGAAAACGGATCGGCGAGTACGGCAGGCGTACCGTCGTCATCGTCGTCTTCCGCTTGCCCATGATCGCCATGATCACCATGATCGCCGGCAACGTCGGCCGAAGGTGTGTGCGTGTGGAGAGTCGACGAATGTTCCTTGTCGGTCGCAGGGGCGACCGATTCGTCGGGGGAAGTTTCAGAATGGTGCGGGTCGTTTGAGACGTTCATGGGCTTCGGACTGCCTTCGGGATTCGCCTTTGGAATTCGCCTTTGGGATTCAACGCGGACCCTGGATAGCTCGGAGGACAAACCACCAGAAGAGATCGTACGCAGCGAGGATCGCCGCGAGCGCAAAAATAAGGAAGATAACCACCGCCGAGCTCCGGATGACTTCGTCGGCCGAAGGCCAGGAAACCTTCGTCATCTCGGTCTCCACCGCGATCAGAAAGTCGGCGAATGTGGGATAGTTAACCAGACGAAAAGCAAACCACAATCCGGCAGCAAGCAGCAGCCCCGGAACGAGAAAGCGGAGCACGCCGATGTCGGGCGACATCACACCGCCGCCTGAGGTCATCACCGATTCCCCTGCACCGGCGAACCAAACCGGCAGCAGTTGCGCAAGCCGCCACACGCCCGTGGCCAGCGTGATGGCGAGCACGGCGAATGTGACCTGCCGGGTCAACTTGCCCTGATTCCGCTTGTACACGGCAAAGCTCAGGAGATCCCTCCAAAGCGCGCCGCCAGCGGTCTGATTGTGTTGAATGCCTGCCATGATTCCTGACGTCCGTGGTTGTGTTCCGATCCGGGTGCGGTCCATCGCGCCCAACCGCCTTCAAGCAGGGGCGGCGGGAATCGAACTCGCAACCTCTGGTTTTGGAGACCAGCGCTCTGCCAGTTGAGCTACGCCCCTGTGGAGTTGCCGGGCTTCGAGGCGATCGAAGCCCGGCAACCGTAATCGCGCGTCCGGGGCTGGATCCCGGACTCAATGAGCTAATCCAAAATCTTGGTGACGACGCCCGAACCGACCGTCTTGCCACCTTCGCGGATGGCGAAACGCACGCCGTCGTCCATGGCAATCGGCACCATCAACTCGACCTCCATCTTGACGTTGTCGCCGGGCGAGCACATCTCGACGCCGCCGAGCAGTTTCGTCGAACCGGTCACGTCCGTCGTGCGGAAGTAGAACTGCGGGCGGTAGCCGGCGAAGAACGGCGTGTGACGACCGCCTTCTTCCTTCGACAGCACGTAGACTTCGCACTCGAACTTCTTGTGGGGCTTGATGGAGCCCGGCTTGGCGAGCACCTGGCCACGCTCGATGCCCTCACGGGCCACGCCGCGGAGAAGGCAGCCGACGTTGTCGCCAGCCTGCCCGCTGTCGAGCACCTTCTTGAACATTTCGACGCCCGTGCAGGTGGTCTTCTCGGCCTTTTCCTTCAGGCCGATGATCTCGACTTCGTCGCCCACCTTCACCATGCCCCGCTCGATACGACCCGTGGCGACCGTGCCACGGCCTTCGATCGAGAACACGTCCTCGATGGCCATCAAGAACGGCTTGTCGAGTTCACGAGTCGGCTCGGGGATGTAGCTGTCGACGGCATCGAGCAGGTCGGCGATGCACTTGTTCGCCGCAGGATCCGCCGGGCTGTCGTAGGCGGGCTTGCCGGCACCACGAATGATCGGCACGTCGTCTCCAGGGAAGCCGTACTTCGTCAGCAGTTCCCGAATTTCCATCTCGACCAGGTCGAGCAGTTCGGGGTCGTCCACGAGGTCGACCTTGTTAAGGAACACAACCAGCGCCGGCACACCGACCTGCTTGGCCAGCAGGATGTGCTCGCGGGTCTGAGGCATAGGGCCGTCGGCCGCGCTCACCACGAGGATGGCGCCGTCCATCTGGGCGGCACCGGTGATCATGTTCTTGATGAAGTCGGCGTGACCCGGGCAGTCGATGTGGGCATAGTGCCGCTTGAGAGTCTCGTACTCTACGTGACTGACGGCGATGGTCACCGTCTTCGTTTCGTCACGAACCGTGCCACCCTTGGCGATATCTGCGTAGCTCTTGGCCACGGCCAGATTCTTCGCTGCCTGAACAGCAACAAGCGCGCCTGTCAGCGTGGTCTTGCCGTGGTCGATGTGTCCAATCGTGCCGACGTTGACGTGCGGCTTGCTCCGCGTGAACGAGTCCTTTGCCATGCTTTACTCCCTCGATCTTCCTCTCTGGTGGCTGCAGGCCGCTGGGCCTGCGTCGGATGTGAGTCTTTACAACGTTTGGTGGTCAGAATCGTCAGCGTCCGGCCGGAAGCAGCCCGGCAGGACATGTC
>JAPLNQ010000300.1 GCA_026401075.1 Planctomycetia bacterium | reverse complement strand
CCCGCTGGCAGCAAGGCTTTCCATGCCGGTGCGTGGAGGGGTGGAAGAACGCGGGGCGTGGCGGTCGTGGGGCATGGAACGGCCGACCCGGTGGGGGCGGAGGAGACTCGGGAGATTGCGGCGTTGGTGGCGAAGATGCTGCCAGATGTGGCCGTGGAACTGGGCTTTCTGGAGGTGATCGGCCCCTCGATGGTCGAGGCGCTCGAGCGATTGGCTGAGCGGGGTTGTGCGGAGGTCGTGGCCGCCCCGCTCCTGTTGTTCACGGCAGGGCACGCCCGAAAGGATGTTCCGGAGGCGGTCCGCGAGGGGGCTGCACGGGCTGGGCTCGTTGTGCGGCAGTGCGATGCCCTGGGATGTCATCCCGACATCCTGGCGGTCTCGCTGCAGCGACGCCACGAGGCCTTGGCGCCGCTCCCCCCCGTGCCGGCGGAAAACACGGTCCTGCTGATGATCGGTCGCGGTTCGAGCGATCCGACAGCCCATCGGCAGTTGCACGATTTTGCCCAGGCATCTTGCCAGCACCCGTCCATCGGTCTGTCGCAATCCGCAGCCTCTTTCCAGCCACGTTTCCAGCCACGCATCGAACTTGGGTTTGTGGCCGCCGCCCGACCGACGCTCGACGAGGCGATCGAAAATGCGGCGGCTGGGGCTGTCGCCGGGAGTGGTGGTGCCATCCGTCGGGTTGTTGTGCAGCCGCACCTTCTCTTCCGCGGCCACGTAGAAGAGCAGGTAACGGCGGCGGTGGTGCGTGCCCGTCAGGCACATCCTGGGGTCGAATGGGTGCAGGTCCCGCGGCTCGGCGCCGGGCCGCTCGTGGCGCGGGCACTGCTCGATCGCGCCGCGGCAGCGTTTCCTGCCGACGCTGCGTCCTGAACCACGGTTTGGAAGGTGATGCGGGTGGGAAAGTCGCGAGAACTGCCTTTTCAGGCAGCAAAGAACGTCTCGTCAGAAACCGGTCGATTCGTCAGAATGATGCGGAGAGCTTTGGAACGTCCTGATGGTAAGGAGTCAATCCACGTGAGCGGCAATCGTCCCACCCGCGCCGGCTGGCAGCTGTCGGCGGTGTTCGCGGCCTGTCTGTTGATCGCCTTCGTCGTGCCCAGTCGCGGTGAACAGCCGCCCACAGCCGTTGGACCGTCCGCTGCCGGCAGCACCGCCGTCCCCGCCGCGGGTGCCAAGCCCGGTCCCAACGACCGGCAGATCACCCTCGCCGTCCGCAGCTACCTGGAGCGGGAACACTTCCTGCGGCACCCGATCGATGACGATATCGCCAAGCGATGGTTCACAATCTTCCTGGAGGGGCTCGACCCTTGGAAGCTGCACTTCCTGCAGAGCGACATCGACGGCTTCATGCAGAAGCGGGATTCTCTCGACGACCTCGTCAAGCGAGGTGATGTGAGCTTTGCCTACGAGGTCTTCAACCGCTTTCTCGAACGTCTCGATGCGCGGCTGCCGCTGATCGAAAAAATGCTCAACGGCCCGCAGGACTTCACCAAGCAGGAGTCGATCGTCATCGACCGCGAAGCCGCGACCTGGGCCAAGAGCGAGGCCGAGGCCGAGGACAACTGGCGGAGGCGGATCAAGTATGACCTGCTCATCCAGAAGATGGAGAAGACGTCTCCCGAGGAGGCGAAGGACAAGCTGCTCCGTCGCTACAAGAGCTTCGCCAAGCGGATGCATCAGATGACCGCCGACGAGCTGCTCGAGACCTACCTCACGTCGCTCACCAGCAGTCTCGATCCCCACACCAGCTTCATGTCGCCAGGCACGCAGGAGAATTTCGCCATCGCGATGCGGCTGCAGCTCGACGGGATCGGCGCGCAGCTCAAAGGCGAGGACGGCTTCACGACCATCATGGAACTCACCCCGGGCGGCGCCGCCGACCGCGACAGCCGACTGAAGAAGAAGGATCGCGTGGTGGGGGTGGGGCAGGGCCAGGAAGGGGAGATGGTCGACGTCGTCGACATGAACCTCAACGAGGTGGTGAAGTTGATCCGCGGCAAGCGGGGCACGATCGTTCGCCTCAAGGTGATCCCGGTGGGAGAGACGGTGCCCAAGATCTACGACATCACGCGGGACAAGATCGAACTCAAGGATGCCGAGGCCCGTGGGGAAGTGGTCGAGGATGGCAAGAAGCCGGACGGGTCGCCCTGGCGGATCGGCGTGATCAACCTGCCCAGCTTCTACATGGACATGGACGGCGCGAGGCAGGGGCAGGCCGATTACAAGAGCAGCACCCGTGACTGCAAACGACTGATCGAGGAGTTCAAGCAGAAGGGCATCGACTGCGTGGTGCTCGACCTGCGGAACAACGGCGGCGGCTCGCTGCCGGAGTCGATTTCGCTGACGGGCCTGTTCATCGACACCGGTCCGGTCGTGCAGATCAAGGATGCCGACAAGCGGGTGCAGCAGTACGACGACGTCGACCCTGGCGTGTCGTGGGACGGTCCGCTGGTGGTGCTCACAAACAAGTTCAGCGCCAGTGCCAGCGAGATCGTGGCCGGCGCCATCCAGGACTACCGCCGCGGTCTCGTCATCGGTGACAAGGCGACACACGGCAAGGGGACGGTGCAGAGCCTGCTCGACCTCGGCCGCCAGCTTTTTCAGCGGCTGCCGAATGCTCCGTCGCTCGGTGCCATCAAGATCACGATGCAGCAGTTTTACCGTCCACTCGGTGCCAGCACGCAGTTGGAAGGCGTCAAGAGTGACGTCGAACTGCCAAGCATCACCACCCACCTGCCGGTGGGCGAGTCGGATCTCGATCATGCGATCGCCTTCGACAAGGTGCCGCCCGCGGTATTCCAAACGAGTGGCCGTGTGACCGACGACATGCTTCGCGCTCTCCAGGAGCGGTCGGCAACGCGGATCACGAAGAGCGACGACTTTGCCAAGGTGCGAAAGGACATCGCGCAGTACGAGAAGCGGAAGAGCGAGAAGACGATCTCGTTGGTCGAGTCGGAGTTCGACCGTCAGTGGAACGAGGGAAAGGCCGCGGAGGACGAGGAGAAGAAACTCGAAGAGGAGATGGACGCCCAGCGGCGGCCGATCGTGAAGCGAGACTTCTACTTCAACGAGGCGATGAACGTCACAGCCGACTATCTCAACTCGCTGGCGGGGGGCGCGGCGGGGCTGGCCCGCACGAACCGTCCGGCGGAATCGCCGCGGCCTGCGCAGGTGCCGGTGCTGCAGTAGAAAAAGCCTCGTCGCGCAATCTTGTTAGGCGCGGCGGGCGTGGCCGGAGGAGTTCGACCCGTGTGGCCACGAGTTTTTAACTTGTGGAATCCGTGCTGCGGCATCGGACAAGTTAAAAACTTGTCCCCACGGGGGGCCGGTGCACCTGACAAGTGGGGTTGGATTCGCGTTTTTTAAACCCGCATCACCGTTTCGATGCCGCGGAGCGGGTCGGGGTGGGCGAGCGCGATGGGCAGGTCGCGGAAGAGCAGGGCGGGGTCGACCCGTTTGTCGGCTCCGCGGGCCCGTGGCAGCGACGAATCCCAGGTGGGTGATGGGCTGCCGGTGATGGCGGCCAGATGACCGTACCAGTCGCTTCGCAGAACAGGATGCCCGTCTGAAACGACGTAGAGCGGTCGTGGTGTCGCGGCCGCGGCCACTGCACACACGATGGCCGCCGCATCGTCGATATGGATCAGGTTGAGCCAGCTTTCGGGATCGGCCGCGATCGGCCGCCCGGCCTTGAGATCGTCGAGCCGCGGCAGGCGATCCGGGCCGTAGAGGCCCGCGAAACGCAGGGCCACTCCCGGCCCCTTCGCGTGGCTGCGCAGCCGCGACTCCGCCTCCACAAGCACGCGGCCCGCCTCGCGGCTCGGGTTTGTGGGCGTGTCCTCGGTGACCACGCCGCCTCCTTCGTCGCCCCACACACCCGTGGAGCTCGACAGGATCACTCGCGGTGCGCCCGCCAGGGCATCAAGCAGCCGAGCCATGCCAGCGACGTGCACGTCATGATGGGTCGTGCCACTGGCACGGTCGAATCCGACGGCCCAGAAGACCGTGTCGAATCCTGGAAGCGAGTGCAGCGATTGCACCTGCGGCGAGCCCGGAGCCGCGGTGACGTCATACACGACGGGCGTGATGCCAATCGCCGCGAGTTCGGCCCCGCGTGCCTGGCTGCGGGTGATGCCGAACACGCGGTCGCCGGCGACGAGCCAGCGGCGGGCCACCCTCGTTCCGAGATAGCCGCAGCCAACGACGAGCCGTGTGGCTGCCGATCGCGGCGTGTTCGGGGCCGTGGACGGAGTGGTAGCAGGGGCGTGGTCGGTATTCATGCGTGCGCCTGTGTTCAGGAGGTCTGCCGGCGAGTCATGCATCGAGCGGTCCCGGCCGGTCGGCGGCGCCGCCGTGTGCCTGCGCCTCCAGCCACGAGGAGAGCACCACCTGCGCCGCGATGGCGTCGGACCGCGCCTTCTTTCGGCCCCGCGTCAACCCCGAGCCGGCGAGCAGGCCCGTCGCCTCGCGGGAGCTGTATCGCTCGTCGTGAAATACGACCGGCAGATTTGTCTCCGCGGTCAGCCATGCGCCAAACCGTTCGACCTCGACCGACATCCGGCTGTCGGTGCCATCGGCATGGATCGGCAGGCCGACCACGAAGCCGACGATGAGTTCGTCGGCGATGAGTTTTCGAAAGAAGGCACCGTCGGCGGTCTTGTCGCCCATGGTCTGTCGCACGCAGAGCGGGCTCGACAGGATGCGGTGCGTGTCGCAGATTGCCACGCCGATCCGCCTGCGGCCGTAGTCGACGCCCGCGACCCGGCCGGCGGGAATGGCGACAGGAGTCGCGGGCTCTGTGGTGATCGGACGAATGTCGTCGGGCATGGGAGATGTCTGGGGATCACTTCGCGGCGGCGGCAGGGGCGGCTGTGGGAGGGGCAAACCGGCCGGTCTTCAGGAAGGCCGTGGTGGCCTGCTGCACGCTCTGATTCTTCATCATCGCTGCGTGGTGGACAGGCAGGATCAGAAAATCGTGGGCCCCGGGCAGCCGCGTTTCCTCGACGCGAACCACCGCGTCGTCGTCGCCTGCGAGGAAGCTACTGTAGCCGCGATCGTCTCCCTTGCCACCGGCCACGATGCCGAAGGGGCAGGGCGGCACGGCCAAATCCTGTGAGATCTTGTTCCATTCGAGGACGAGTTCTCGGGCGGCTCCGTTGGAGAGGGCCACCAGCACGCTGATCTTTGCGACCATGCGGGCAAGTTCGGAACCCTGGTTGGGAGGACCGAGCATCACCATCCGGCGGACACGGGCGAGGTCGTCCTCCGCGGCGAGCCCCATCCACCGCCGCACGACGAGGTTTCCCATGCTGTGGCCGACAAAGCTGATGCTGTCGGCGGCGGGAAGTTGCTCGATCACGGCGGCCAGGGAACGGCCGTGGTCGTCGATGCCGGCGCTCGTGCTGGCATAGCCGAAGGAGAGCACCGTGGCATCGATGGTTTTCCGCAAATGCTCGACGAGCGGCCGCATCGAACGGCGACCTTCGCCGAGGCCGTGAAGGACGATCACCGTGGGGCCGCTGACCGGCTGAACCCGCCCGGCCCGCTCAAGCGTTGCCAATGCATCAAGACAGGCCTGCCGCGATCCTTCGTGCATGACCTCGTCGCGCGGATCGAGGATGCGGCAGACGTCCATCCCAGGCCTGCGTTGCAGCCGCCAGTCGTGCCGGATGATGTCGTCGGACCACTGCAGGGAGTCGGCGGACCGTCGCAGGATTATCATCCATTCGGCGTCGGTCGCCGCCGGTGTCTCCGACGCGGCCTTCGCGGAATCGACCGGCATCTCGTCAGCCCGTGCCGATGCAGGGAGGAAGAGGCTGCAGGCGAGCCAGCCTGACAACAGCAGTCGGGGTACTGACATGATGCTCACAGAAATTCTGTCCAGCCGCGTTTCTCGAGCTCGGCCACGACTTTTCGAACCGCCTCCTCGTGGGCCCGGTGGGCGACGAGCGTGGCATCGGGCGTGTGTACCACTAGCATATCCGTGAGGCCCATCGTGACGACCAGATGGTCGTCGCCGGCATGCACGATGGTTCGCGACGACTCGATTCCCAAGTGCTTGCCCACGACCGTGTTCCCGTCGGTATCGCTGCCCCGCTGGCGGGCCACGGCCGACCAGCCCCCCAGATCGTCCCAGGTGAACGGCGCCTCGATGACGACCACGTCACGGGCGTGCTCGAGCACCGCGTAGTCGATGGAGATCCCCTTGATGGCGGCAAATTCCTCGGCAAACACATGGTCGCGGGCAGGGGTGTCCCAAGCGTCGGCGATACGGCTGAGGTGGGCGAGGCACTCCGGCTGACGCTCGGCGAGCGCGGCCAGAATCGTGGCCGCCTTCCAGACAAAGATGCCGCCATTCCAGAGGTAGTTGCCCGCCTCCAGATACTCCTGGGCCACGGCGGCTGGAGGCTTTTCACGGAACTGGGCCACGGCGTTTACCGGGGCTGGGGCTGTGCCCCCGCCCGTTGGACTCTCGAACGGTGGACTCTCGAGCGTCGCGCCCTGCTGGATGTAGCCGAAGCATTCAGCGGGGTAGGTCGGCTTGATGCCGAAGGTGACGAGCCTGCCCGGCGACTCCTCGACGAGGGACGCGGCCTGTCGGATCGCGTCGCGAAAGCGCTCCGAGGGGCGGATCACATGGTCGGAGGGCATGACGGCCATAATCGCGTCAGGATCGTGCCGCGAGACCAAGAGCGCCGCCAGCCCGATGCAGGGAGCGGTGTCGCGCTTGCAGGGCTCGCCGACAAGGCCCGCCTCCGGCACCTGCGGCAGCTGCCGCCGCACCGCGTCGAGCAGCCGGCCCGCGGTGACCACCATCACGCGGTCAGGGGGCACGAGGCCGTCGAGTCGCTCGACCGTATCTTCGAGCAGGGTTGTGGCGCCCGCCAGAGGCAGGAGCTGCTTGGGCAGGGCAACGCGGCTGGCGGGCCAGAAACGGGTGCCGGATCCTCCGGCCATCACGATCGCGTGCAGCATGGGATGCATCTCTCCGTGCGGGGTTTGTCGTGCAGTCTGTGCAGATGGTGGACGGTGGCTCGTGGACGGTGGCGGCGGACTGTTCAGCCGCCCACCACGGTTGGTCGGTCGAGCAACGTGCCTGACTCCAGCAGGCCCAGAATCTCAGTTTCGTCGATGATGCGGTCGGCGGCCAGCTCAACATCGACGCCGTCGGCCACATGGACCCCCGCCTTCGCGAGCAGACGGCGGGCGTGGGCCACCATGGCGGCGTGCACGTGCTCGGCTGTGTCGCTGGCCGCGCCGATCGGATTCTTCAGCGGCGCAAATCCCTCGGACGCCTCGATCTCGACGACGCACACCCGCCTGGCCAGCGGCATCAGGTCGAAGATGAAACGCTCGAATTTGTAGGCATTGGGCGATGTCGGTATGACGCGGTGGCCGTCGGCATCGACGAACGGCACCGCCTTGAAGGCCAGGTGGAGGGGCAGCGAGTCATGCCGTGCGGCCGACTGGTCGAGAAACGCCTTTGCGAAGGCGTGCACCGCAATGCTGCCGGCGTGGAACCGCAGCCGGCCATCAGGCAGCCGCTCGGCGGCGGCCTCGGTCGGCAAGTCGCTGTATTCGACGACGCTGTGCCGGCCGTCGCAGTCGACGACGACGCCGACCCGTTCGCCCGGTTCCTGCTTGCGGACCACCTGCGTGCTGAAGTCGGCACTGGAGAGCAGATGGTAGCCGAGGAACTCGGCCGCCAGGGGCATCGCGAGCGGGTTGTCGATCTGGAAGCTGACGACGTGCTCCACGCCCTGGCTGCCAAACCAGTCGAGCCCGCCCGCTTCCGCCAAGGCCACGAGCATCCCGCCATGGCCATCGGGCGCCAGCGCCAGATTGCTGGGACCGTCGAGCAGCAACCGGCCGGTGGCGGCGTCGAGCGCTGGCAGGTCGTGCTGGCGGAACACGAAGACGCGATCGGGATCGAGCCCGCAGTAGGCGTGGTCGGCGAGGAACGACCGTGTCTCGGCATCGGTGGCGGAGCTGGTCATGATCGCAAGAGGCACGTCAGGGCCATACCGGCGTCGAACGGCGACGAGTTTGCCGAACAGCACTTCGAACAGATTCGCTTTCGATACCGGGCCGACGGTGCACAGTCCCTTCGGCCCATGGCAGCCAAGGCGGGTGCCCTGCCCGCCGGCCACGAGGATCGCGCCGATCCGTCCCGCGCCCAATGCCTCGCTGCCACGGCGGATGGCATCCGCCGGCGGGATACGATTCGTGGGATCACCCAGCCGCAGGCAGGGCGGCGTGACGGCGGCGAGATCGATCACGGGCTCGCGGCCGTGACCGCCACCTGCGGCGAGTCGCTGCATCTGTGCGACCAGTGGCCAGTCGACAGCCTTCAGTTGGGCCGCGAACGCCCCCTGATCGGGCTCAGCGATCCTGTTCCAGAAGGCGAGCAGTTGCGGCTGCCCCACACCCGCGAGCGTGGCGACGAGATCGGGTGGGGGATTCATCCTCGGACCCACCTCCAGAACATCATGCACAGGAGTGGGAAACCGACGAAGATCACCGCGTAGGTGAAGAGCGTCGTCCAGAGGTGTTGGGGCCAGCGTGCCATGCGGATAGTGTGACGCGGAGTGTGTGTGGGCTGCGAGTCCTTCTTCAGGACTGCAATGGTGTTCAGGATTCAGGCTGATGCCGTCGCGAGGATGTCCACCGGAATTTCGATCGTCTCCTCGGCCGGTTCGTCGAGCCGGCACTCGATGCGGACGCCCCAGGGGAGCACCTCCGCAGCGGAGACGACGGCCTCGACGCCATCATAGTCGGTGGTGACATGCACCGCGGGCTGCGATGCCAGTGGCGGACAGAAGCCGACGTGTCCATATCCCGAGCGCGCCCCCTTCGGCACAGCCACGCAGAGTCTCCCGCGGACACACTCGGCACCGCCCGGCAGGACGATCCGCTCGAACCGCTGGAGCAGGCTGCCGGCTGGTGTGGCCATCGCTCTCTCCGGCCATCCCGACTGGGCTATTGGCTGGGCCATTGGCTGGGACGGAACGGCCAACGGCATCGCGACCGACGACGGCGTGATCGCAGTCGGCACTGAGGCAGTCGGGACCACAGGCCTGCGGTGCGCAGCGGCGCGCCGCCCCGGAACGAGCCCGCCACCAACGCGGTCGGCGACCGGCCCAAGGCCCACGGCCACGAGCGAGACGACTAACGCTGCGAGCGTGGTGAGAGCATCCACGGTCGACGTCATCCGCAGCGGCAGACAGACCGCAGCCACGGCCATCAGCAGGCCGAGCCGTGTGAGCACGGCCGGCAACCACGACATGGCGGGGCGGGCGGCCCGAGCCGTCGAGAATCGCGTCGCCACATCGCCAGCGGCGACCAGCAGCAGGCCGGTGCCGCAGACTGCCAGCACCGCTTCGGGCCCTGGCGGGGCCGCGATGGCGCCCGCGAACCTCCGCAGCACGAGCACTGCACCGCAGCCCACGGCCATGGCGCCTGTGAGCATGGCGATCAGGGACAGCAACTGGGGCAGGAATGCGGCGGCGACAACGGTCAGCCCATCGACGGGCTCGGCCGTGCCTGCGCACGGCGAGCCGTCCATGGCTGGTGATCGTTGCAACACGGCTCATCCTGGTTCTGATGCGGGCTCGCTGGCTCAGCCGACCGCAACGCCCGACTTGGCAGCCTTCGCCAGATCCTTGGCCCGCTCGGTGTTCTCCCACGAGAAGCCTTCCCGGCCGAAGTGGCCGCCGGCGGCGGTCTTGCGGTAGATGGGACGACGCAGATCGAGGTAGTCGATGATGCCTCGCGGGGTCAGCGGGAAAAACTCACGGGCCAGTTCGCAGAGCCGTGCGTCATCGATCTTGCCGGTGCCTTCGGTGTCGACATGCACGCTCACCGGTTCGCTCACGCCGATGGCGTAGGCGAGTTGCACCTCGCAGCGGTCGGCAAGGCCGGACGCGACGATGTTTTTGGCAACGTGGCGGGCCATGTAGGCGGCGCTCCGGTCCACCTTGGTCGGATCCTTGCCAGAGAAGGCACCGCCACCGTGGCGGCCCCAGCCACCGTAGGTGTCAACGATGATCTTGCGGCCGGTGAGGCCGCAGTCGCCGTGCGGACCGCCCACCACGAACCGCCCCGTGGGGTTGATGTGGTAAGTGATGTTGCTCGTGTCGAGATCCTTCGGCAGCAGCGGCTTGATGATCTTGTTCACGACGAAGTTCTGGATCTCTTCGTTCGAGACGTGGGGAGCGTGCTGGGTGGAGACCACCACCGTGTCGACGCGGACGGGCTTGTTACCCTCGTACTCGATCGTGACTTGGCTCTTCGAGTCGGGCCGCAGCCAGTCGACTTCCTTCTTCTGACGCGCCTCGGTGAGCCTGTTCAGGATTCGGTGCGACAGGGAGATTGGCAGCGGCATCAGTTCCGGGGTTTCGTTGCATGCGTAGCCGAACATCAGACCCTGGTCGCCGGCACCGATGTCCTTGCCCGTGGTTTCATCCTCGTTGACGCCCATGGCAATGTCGCCGCTCTGCTTGCCCACGGCGATGAGCACCGAGCAGGTGTCGGCGGCGATGCCCATTTCATCATCGGTGTAGCCGACCTGGCGGATGACATCGCGGACCACCTGCTGGTAGTCGATCGTGCCACGGGAGGTGATCTCACCGGCGATGACGGCCAGGCCAGTGGTCACCATCGTCTCGCACGCCACGCGGCTTCGCGGATCCTGGGCAAGGTAGGCGTCGAGCACGCCGTCGGAGATTTGATCGGCCAACTTATCCGGATGGCCCATGCTGACCGACTCACTGGTGAACAGATACTTGCCTTGTGACACGGCTGTTGCCTCGTGCAGGTGTGAAGGGAAAAGCTGTCGAAAAACCGAAGCTCCGATTATTGGCGGGGCGGCGCGATCTTGGCAACCGGGGAATCAGGGCCTCGTCGCTGGCAGTGCTCGCAGGATCGCCGCGGCCGTGGCCGCCGTCGATCCCCGCTGCGAGGCGACCAGTTCGGCCGCCCGACCCCCCAGAGTAGCTGCGAAGCCCTCGGTCTCGAGGCAATTTCGCACGAACGCGGTCAGGGCGGCACCATCGGCGACCACCACCGCGGCATCGGCCGCCAAGAGGCGTCGCACCTCGTCGCGGAAGTTGCGGGTGTGCGGGCCAAACGCGACCGCCGCACCGTAGGCCGCCGGTTCCAGCATGTTTTGGCCGCCCCGTTTCCCGTCGAGGCTGCCCCCTACGAAGGCGATCTGAGAGGTGCCCCACCACCAGCCCAGTTCGCCGGTCGTGTCGACCAGCAACACACGTGCCTCGAGGTCGGCGGGCAGCGGGGCGTCTGAACTCCCGAGCCGGCTCCGCAGCTGCCAGCGGAGCCCCGACCGGTCGAGCAGGGCGGTGATCTCGGGGGTGCGTTCCACGTGCCGTGGCACGAGCACAAGCCGCAGGTGGGGGTGCGTCTCGGTCAATGCTTGAACGGCATCAAGAGCCAGTCGCTCCTCGGGGGCCTGCGTGCTGCCGGCGAGAAAGACGACATCGTCATCATGAAAACCAGCCAAGTGACGGAGTCGCAGCACGTCCGATGCCCGCCGATCCCCCTGCACTCCGTCGAACTTCATCGAGCCGGTGACGATCACGTCGCAGCCTCCCGGCGGCGTGAACGAGGCGAAGCGGTCGGCATCTTCCTGCGACCTCGCGATCACGAGCGAAACATTCCTGAGCATGCGGCGCACGATCGGGCGAATCCGACCGTAGCCCTTCGCGCTCTTCTCGCTCATCCGGGCGTTGGCCACCACGACCGGGATGCCGCGGGCATGAACGCATGCGAGGAGATTCGGCCAGAGTTCCAGTTCACCCAGAACGAGCAGATCGGGCCGCACGTGATCGAGCACGCGGTTCACCGCCCAGGTGAAGTCGAGCGGGCATGGAAAGGTGTGGTCGGTGCCGAATCGCTTGGCTGCCACTTCGAGGCCTGTGGTCGTGGAACTGGAGATGACGCAGTCGACCCGTCGGCCGCCGTTTTCGGCCTGCTGGCGAATCTCAGCGGCCAGCACGGAGAGCAGCTGCACCTCGCCGACGCTCACGCCGTGGAGCCAGATGCGCGACACGCCCGCGTCGCAGCGGGGCAGGGGAGCGATGCCGCCGGTGAACCGTGCCCAGGGCGCGGCAACCGGTCGCCCGCCCGAGAGCTTCCGCCATGCCACCCACGGCAGGAGGGTCACGAAAGCGACGAGGTAGATGGCGTTGAGCAGCATGGTGCGCGGCCGGGCAGAATACGACTGGCCACGGTATGGATCCGCGGCCTGGCTCGATTCTAAGGCTAACGATCTACCGCCAATTCGTCGCCCTGATCTTCTTCCCACGCGCCGAAGGCGGCGTCGGGGCGGAACGTGACGAGCCGGCGAAGTCCGGGCGTGAGAAGCTTCTGCCGCGGCGTGATGCGATCGGCGTGAATAGCAGAGAGCCGATCGCCATCGCGGAAGATGAGCGGAGATTCGGCGAGGAACCGCAGCACCGCCGGGGTGGCCGTATTCCAGCGGATGAGGAAGTCGTAGGCATTGTCGGGTTTGTTCGCGACGGCTCCGCCCCATTTCCTCTTGCAACGGAACAAGCCGTCGTGGAGGCATGGCCGGCACCCCAACATATCCATGGTGGCGAGTCCAAACGATCTCGCCGCGCGGAAACCGAAGAGATAGGTGGCATCAATCGCGCCGAGCCGGAGCAGGTGCTCGTCGGCGTTCACGCAGGCTGTCGTCAGGTGCACGAAAACCCCACCGCACTTTTCAAACAGCAGCCCTGCGATCGGAACGCCAGTCTGCTCGACCCACAGCAGGCCACCCGTGCGAAATGTTGTGCGCAGCCAGCGACGCGGTCGAACGTACGCATCGGGACCGTACCGGCGGCTGATATAGGGCTGATAGTCGCGATTAATGTAGCTTTCCAGTTCGGCGGGATCGTAGGTGATCCTCCAGGTCAGCCCGTTCTTACGTATGGTTCGCATGGCCGTTTTGGCGTCACGAGAGAGGATGTCGTCGTCGGACGCAGGCACCGGCGCCACCATCCGGATCCACTCCGGCACGCGCAGGTATTCGTCGGCCGGGAAGAGCCGGGTTGTCACCCGATCGGCGCGGGCCACGGTGATGTCGGCGGCATCCCGCCACCGCCGGAGCACGCGGGGCAGCTGCCACGCCAAGTAGCTCCCCAGTTGGCGACTCTCCCGCGGCCCGTCGCCAAAAAAACGGTCCGGTAGATACCGAGACCAGCGTTCTTCGCCCGCCACCAGCATGCTGCCTGCGGCACCCGAATACAGCACGAGCGGCACCCGCCGCAGGGTATTATCGACGGCACAGTGCAGCGATATTTTGAGCGTTGGATTCATGGTGCAACTGGTGGCGTGACCCCACGGCCCAACTGATGGTACTATCGAATGCGCGGCATCAATCCCGCGACTCTCACAACGATGACCACCGACCAGCATAACTACTGGGATTCCGTCGGGGCCGACTGGCAGAGGCGGCGGCCGCAGAAGCTCTGGCGTGAGTTTTCCGACCGCCAGCAGATCGGGTTGCTCCAGCGCTGGACGGGCGGGTTACTCACGCGCTGGGCGACCGGGTGGATCGGGGGCGGGAGCCGGCCCGATCTGCTCAAGACCGACCTCTTCGACGAGGTGGCCAGTCAGGGGATCGTGCCATGGTTGCTCGCCAGCGGAGCGCACGTCACGGGCATCGACGTGGCGCCCGCGATCGTGGCAGAAGCGGTGGCTCGAAATACCGGCTTGGAAGCCGTCGTCGCCGACGTGCGGTCGCTGCCGTTTGCCGAGGCATCGTTTGACGTCGTGTTCTCAGGATCGACGCTCGACCATTTCGAGTCAGCAGCCGACATTCAGACGGCGCTCGGCGAACTCTGCCGCGTGCTGCGGCCCGGCGGCACGCTGATCCTGACGCTCGACAATCCCGCCAATCCCATCATCTGGCTGCGGAACGGGCCACTGCTCGGCCTGCTCCGCCGTGTCGGCATCGTGCCTTATCAGGTCGGCAAGACGCTCGGTCCGAGGGCGCTCGAGCGGGCGGTGCAGGCCGCGGGCCTCGATGTCGTGGAGACGACCGCCTTCATGCACTGCCCACGGGCGATCGCGGTGGCGTTGGCCGGGACGCTGGAGCGGCTCAGCCGATCGTGGCAGGAGGCGTTTCTGCGCCACCTCCAGGCATGGGAACGACTGGAACGCTGGCCGACACGCTGGCTCACCGGCCACTACGTCGCGGTCCACGCCGTCGCACCGAGGGGGTGTGGCGTCAAGCCACCCCTCCATTGATTCAAGGACGCTCTCCATGAACAATGCGCTTTGCCTTTCGAACCCCCGGCCTTCGGGTGGAGTGACATGAGCGATCCGCTGTTGAGTCGCGTCTGGCGCACGTTGCAAGAAGAGGGACTTCGCAGTTTCTGGCTCAAGTCCATTGATGCGTTGGGATATCGGCGACTCTACCTGCTCCGGCGGCCGCTGGCGGAGCCGATCCTGGATTGCCCGACGACGCTACCGGTGGCGATAGGTTGGTTGACACTCGAGGATGTGCAGGCCTATCTCGTGTTTCGCCCGGATGCGAGCAGTCATGACGTGACTCAGCAGCTTCTCAGGGGTGATCGCTGCCTCGTGGCCCGACACAACGACCGGATCGTCGGGGCGATCTGGGGATCAAGCGAGAGCATACGTATGCAACGTTCGCTCGGCCGCGACCTCCCCTTGGCAGCCGGCGAGGCCTATCAGTTCGACGCCTACACGCTGCCGGAGGTGCGCGGCATGGGCATTGCCTCGGCGCTCAGCGTGGCATGGCTGCGGCATCTGCGTGACGAGGCCTGTGTGGCCGCGCTCCTGCTGACCGTTCCCTGGAACGGTGCTCACCTCCGGTGCTATGCGAAGGCAGGGTATCGGGTGACGGCGGTTGTCCGCTACGTCAGGCTGGGACCTTGGCGGTATGTCTTTCCGCTCCAGCAGGTCACGCCGTAACCGGAAGCCAGCCGACACTCACCCCGCGGCGACGCCGCTCGACTTGCCGCAGCAGTTCTTGAACTTCTTCCCGCTGCCGCACGGGCAGGGATCGTTGCGGCCGACCTTCTGGCCCAGGTTGCGGATCGGCTCCACCGCCTGCACGCCACCCCGCGAGTCGCCCGCCGCTTCGGGCAGTCCACCTGCCGGCTGGCCCGGATCCGGCAGCGTTGCCGAGGAGGCCTCCTCATGGATGGCGGCTGTCTCCTTCCAGGTGCTCCGCAGTTCGTCGTCCTCGACCTGCTCGATCCGATAGACGATGTCGGTGACCCGCTCGTCGATTCCCTTCCACATCAGGTCGAACGTGCGCATCCCCTCCCGCTTGTATTCCACCTTGGGGTCGACCTGTGCGTAGCCGCGCAGGCCCACGCTCGCCCGCAGGTGGTCCATCGCCAGTAGGTGATCCTTCCAGGCGTTGTCAAGGATCTGCAGGACCACCGACCGCTCCATCCGCTTCATCTCATCGCGGGGATCATCGGGCTGGGCGTTTCGTCGCCGCGCCGCCGCTGCGAGCACGGACTTCAATTCGTCGAGATTCGACGTCGCAAGATCGGCTGCCGTGAGGGACGGGTCGAACCGCTCCTGCGCCCAGGCCAGCAGGCCCTCGCGGTCGAGGCCGCGGCTGCCGTCGGGCAGCCGGCCCGAGAAGTGCGACAGTCCCACGAGCACCGGGTATTCGATCTCGCGACGGCCGTAGACCTCGCGGGCCTTGCGACGAACGAGCTGCTTGAAGGCCTGCGCGTCATGGCCGTTTTTCTCGACCTCGGCGAGCTCCTGCGGGTCGAGCCCGACACCAAACCGCCAATCCGTCCAGCCACAGGCGCTCCGCAGGCCGAAGTCGGAGTCGAGGAACTTCGCGCCCTCGGAGAGATCGATCCGGTGGATCGCCTCCCGGGCTCGCTCCTGCAGAAATTCGGCGACGTCGTTACGGCCCACCCGCTTCAGATCGCGATCGTTGACGGAGAGCCTCCACCGCGTGTTGGCGAACGACGCGAGGGCCGACCAGTTCCACTCATCCTCGTCCTCGCCGGCAGGGATGTTTTCCTCGACGGCCTCGAAGATCTGTGCCTCCGACTGCCGCACCGCCTCGTCCACTGCCCGCCGCTCCGCCTCTTCCGGCGACATGCCGCGGAAGTCGTTGCCGTCGAGTTCGCAGGAGAGCTGGCCCGAGGCCCAGGTGGCGTAGGTCTGCTGCCCGTAGTCACGGTCGAGAAAGCTGCCGATGTTCTGATCGATCTGCCGGTCGACCATGTCGTGGATGATGTCGCGGCAGGGCTCGCCGTCGAGGATCCGCTGGCGGAAACCGTAGACCCGCTTCCGCTGTTCGTCCATCACCTCGTCGTATTCGAGCAGGTTCTTGCGAACCTCGAAGTTCCGCTCCTCGACCTTCTTCTGTGCGGCCTCGACCCGGCGGGTCACCATCCGGCTCTCGATCGCCTCGCCATCCTGCATGCCGAGCCTGGTGAGCACGTTCTTCACCCACTCGCCGGCGAAGATCCGCATCAGGTCGTCTTCGAGCGAGAGGAAGAAACGGCTCGAGCCGGGGTCGCCCTGCCGACCGCAGCGACCGCGAAGCTGGAGGTCGATCCGGCGGGCCTCGTGACGTTCGGTGCCCACGATCTGCAGGCCGCCCATGTCGCGGACGACCGCGCCCTCTTCCTTCATCTTCTCGCGGGCCGAGATCTCGGCGACCAGGGCATCCCACTCCTCCTTGGGCACGTCGAGCCGCGTCGCGTAGGTGTTTTGGAGCTTCGCCCAGGCGAGTGTGTCGGGATTGCCGCCGAGGATGATGTCGGTGCCGCGACCGGCCATGTTGGTGGCGATCGTGACGGCGGCCAGTCGACCTGCCTGTGCGATGATCTCGGCTTCACGCTTGTGCTGCTTGGCGTTGAGCACCTGGTGGTCGACGCCCCGTTTTTCGAGCAGATCGGCCAGCCGTTCACTCTTCTCGATGGAAACGGTGCCGACCAGCACGGGCAGGCCCTTCTTCTGGACTTCCTTCACCTTGGCGACCGGCACCATCTCGGTCGTTCGCTCTCCCCCAGACACAAGCTTGGGCTGGAATTCGTGCATGCCGTCGGCCGTCTTAAGAATCGTGCCGATCTTCCACGTGCCGTCGGTCATGGCCAGCGTGTCCCAGCGGTTGATCCGCTCCACTTCGTCGGCCACCGCCACCCACTTCTCACGCTCCGTGCGGTAGATGACGTCGGGGTGGTTGAGCCGCTTCATGGTGCGGTTGGACGGAATCGCGATGACGTCGAGCTTGTAGATCTTCCAGAACTCGTTCGCCTCGGTCATGGCGGTGCCGGTCATGCCGCCGACCTTCTTGTAGAGCTTGAAGAAGTTCTGCAAGGTGACGGTGGCGAGGGTCTGCGACTCCTCTTTCACCTTCACTCCCTCCTTCGCCTCGACCGACTGATGCAGGCCGTCGGACCACTGCCGCCCCGGCATGAGGCGGCCGGTGAACTCGTCGACGATCACCACCTCGCCGCTCTGCACGACGTAGTTGACGTCGCGCTTGTAGAGATGGTGGGCCTTGAGCGAATTGTCGATGAGGTGGGGCCACTCCATGTTGCCCGCGGTGTAGAAGCTCTCCACGCCGGCGAGCTTCTCGGCTGTCCGCACGCCCTCCTCGGTGAGGGCCACGGTGTGTTCCTTCTCCTTCACCTCGAAGTGGCGTTCGGCTACGAGCTGCCGGGAGATCTGATCGGCCTTGGTGTATTTCGTGACGTCGTCGTGGGCCGGGCCGGAGATGATCAGCGGCGTGCGGGCCTCGTCGATGAGGATGTTGTCCACCTCGTCGACAATCGCGAAGGTGAGCGGCCCCTGGCTCTGCTGCATGTGCTTGGGGAAGCGGTCGTCGCCGCGGGCAGCCATCCGCATGTTGTCGCGGAGATAGTCGAAGCCGAATTCGTTGTTGGTGCCGTAGGTGATGTCGCGGGCATACGACTCCTGCCGCTCGCCCGAGTCCATGCCCGACTGGATCGTACCCACCGTGAGGCCGAGCCCGATGTAGAGCGGCCCCATCCATTCCATGTCGCGGCGGGCGAGGTAGTCGTTGACGGTGACGACATGCACGCCCTTGCCTTCCAGGGCATTGAGATAGGCCGGTAGCGTGGCGACGAGAGTCTTGCCCTCGCCGGTGATCATCTCGGCGATGGCACCCGAGTGGAGCACCATGCCGCCGATCAGTTGCACGTCATAGTGCCGCATGCCGAGAAACCGACGGCCCCCCTCGCGGCAGACGGCGAAGGCCTCGACCAGGATGTCGTCGAGGGTTTCGCCGCCGGCCAGACGTCGCCGGAACTCCGTGGTCTGGCCGCGGAGTTCGGCGTCGGACATGGCCTGGTATTTCGGCTCCAGGGAGTTGATCGCCTCGATCCGGGGCTCCAAACGTCGCAGGTACCTGGCATTGGACGATCCGAACAGCCCGGTGATGAACCGTTCGAGCCGGGAACCGGCACCGGCGGCCACGTTCGAGAAACCATCCCAGAGGCGTTCGAGCTGTTGCATAATAGAGAGAGCATCCTTTCCGGAGATTGTCGCGGTCTCCCGCCGCATGGGTCAAGGCGACCCGCAGGCCAGCCGGCGTTGGGCGCACGGGGAAAAGTCGTCATATTGCTTGCTGGTACGCCGGCGAAATGGCGTGTTCTCCGCACCACAGAGCTGGTTCCATGCCGTTGACGACCACCATGCCGGGGATATTTCGCGACGTTTCCGGGCAGTTGCTCTTTCTCGGCACCGGCACGAGCATCGGGGTGCCCGTTGTGGGCTGTGCATGCTCGACCTGCCAGAGCGGCGATCCCCGCGACAGCCGCACGCGGACGAGCGTCGTCCTCGGGCTGCCCGGAGGCGCGCTGCTGGTCGATACCACGCCCGACCTCCGCACCCAGCTGATTCGCGAACGCATCCAGCGGGTCGACGCCGTGCTCTACACGCACGATCACGTCGACCATGTCTACGGTCTCGACGACATTCGTCCGATCTGCTTCGCGTTGGGCCGGTCGTTGCAGCTCTCCTGCGAAGAACGGGTCGAGCAACGGATCCGCACCGCCTTCGACTACGCCTTTTCCGCGGAGCCGCCCAAGGGGGGCGGCGTGCCCAAGGTGGTGTTCGAGAGGATCGGGCTGGAGCCGTTTGACCTGCTCGGGCAGCGGATCGTGCCGCTGCGGCTCAAGCACGGGCCGTTCGACGTGCTCGGCTTCCGGTTTGGCAACCTTGCCTACTGCACCGACACGAACTGCATCCCCGACGAGACCTGGCCCTTGCTCGAGGGGCTCGACACGCTGATCCTTGACTGCCTCCGGCCCACGCCGCACCCGACGCATTTCTCCCTCCCAGAGGCGCTCGCCGTGGCGGCCAGGGTGAGCGCCCGCCGCACGCTCTTGGTGCACATGTCACACGAGATGCCGCATGCCGCCACGCAGGCGGCGCTGCCGGCCGGGGTGGAACTGGCCTATGACGGGCTCGTCGTGCCGCTCCAATAAAAGCCTCGGACGGAAGTCCGGGGACACCGGGTTGTTGGGCGGTCCTGAATCCGCATGCATGGGGTCAGCATGGCGACGGTTCGGGGCTGCCCACGCCCCGTCGCCGGACGCTCGCTACGGGCATCCTGCCCTTCGCTCACTCGATGGCGGCGGCGCTCTCGGCATCCTGCCTTCGCTTGCCGCCAACGCCGGCTCTCGGGACATGGGCAGCCTCTCACGGATGCTGCCGAGTCGCATAGAAGCCCTGAGCGTCAGCGACGGGATGGGCACACCATGGGGGCTGGGTTAAGAGGCCGGTGCGCGCGCCAGGAGGGACTTCACTTCAGATCGAGGCGGCGGAGACGGAGCGAGTTGGCGATGACCGACAGCGAGGAGAGGCTCATCGCCGCCGCGGCCAGCATCGGGCTCGTCACATGCCCGAGCAGTGGATAGAGCGTACCGGCCGCCACGGGCAGAGCCAGCACGTTGTAGAGAAACGCCAGGCCCAGATTCTGGCGGACGTTGTGCATGGTGGCCCCGGCGAGTTCGACCGCGCGGGGCACCGCCGCAAGGCCCCCGGAGAGCAGTGTGATGTCGGCCGTTTCAAGGGCCACGTCGGCCCCCGACCCCATCGCGATGCCCACATCGGCCGAGGCCAGAGCCGGCGCGTCGTTGACACCGTCACCGACGAAGACCACGCTCCTGCCGTCAGCCTGTCCAGCCTTGATCGCCGCGATCCGCTCCGCTTTCTGTTGCGGCGAGAGGCCGCCGGTCGCCCGAGCGAGGCCGACCTTCGCGGCTGCCTGCGCTGCGGCTTCGGGCGAGTCGCCGGAGAGCATCTCAAGCTGAAAGCCGCGGCGGGCAAGATCGGCGATCACGGCCGCCGCCTCGGGCCGCGGTGGGTCGGCGAGGCCGAACGAACCGGCGAAGCGGCCGTCGACCGCAACGTGGATCGTCGTCGCGGCGGCTGACGCCGGGATCGCGTCGAGCGGGATGCCGCGATCGCGGAGCAGGGTGGCGTTGCCGACGAGCACCGTCGTTCCCTTCACAGTCCCCACGACACCGCGGCCCACGATCGCCTCGGCCGCCTCGGGGCGGGTCGTGTCGATGCCGGCGGCGGAGGCGGCCTGCGTGAAGGCCCGCCCCAGCGGATGCTCGCTCGATCCCTCCAGGCTGGCGGCGTGGAACAGCAGCGTGCGGAATGGCTCTTGCGCGAGCGAGTCGGGGGCCGCGGTCACGTCATCGACGGTGACCTGGCTGCCATCGGCGGCCATTGCAATGGCCGACACGATCCGTGGCCGGCCCTGCGTGAGCGTGCCTGTCTTGTCGAACACGATCGTCCCGGCGCGAGAAAGCTTTTCCATCGCCTCGGCCGAGCGGGCGAGGATGCCCGCCTTGGCGCCCCGCCCGATGGCCACCGTCATCGCCAGCGGCGTCGCCAGGCCAAGCGCGCAGGGGCAGGCGATCACGAGCACGCTCACGGCCGAAAGCAGCCCGAGCGCCATGCGCGGCTGTGGTCCGACCGCCGACCAGACCAGGAAAGTGAGCAGGGCGATCGCCAGCACGATCGGCACGAAGAT
>JAPLNQ010000133.1 GCA_026401075.1 Planctomycetia bacterium | reverse complement strand
GCTCCGCATCGAACGGCTTCGGCGGCGGCAGGGCTGCCTTCTCGATGACGCGGATGGCACGCGGCAGGATGGCTGGACTGAAGCCAGCGGGGATGAGATCACCCTCGACCTCGACCACGGTGCCCACCTCGACGGCGTCGGGCGTGCTGTGGTCGGTCCAGATGCCGGCTTCGGCCGCCCTGTGGACATCGACATACATGCCGTCAGTGTCGTCCTGGATGACAAACGACCGATCGCTGTGCCAGATCGTCACGCCGCGGACAGTCACGGAGGGCTTTGTCTCCACCACCTCCAGAGGCAACGCGAGCACCTCCCCGATGGGCCGTAGCTCCCTGCTTGTCGGTGCCGCTGCCGGACCGATGCCCGCACGGCAGCAGAGGATGATCGCAACAGCCGTCGCGCATGTCCATTTCATCCGCATGTTCATCCGCACACGCCCCGGGGATGCGATCGCTATTTCGCATCATTCACGAACAACATTGTAGCTGAACGCATTGCCTCCAGTGCAGTTTTATCCTTGGCATCACGCCGTGGGGAACAGCTTCGCGATCGGGGTGCCGCCGTCGGTGAGCGGCACGGGCCTCGCCCCGTCGTAAAGCTCTTCGGCGGGGTTCGTGCCGAGGGCCGCGTGGATCGTGGCATGCAGATCGGGAATCGAGACGGGCTCATCCACGACCGCCATACCGAGATCATCGCTCGTGCCAATCGCCTGGCCCGTCTTGAGGCCACCGCCGGCCAGCACCATCGAAAAACATTTGCTGTGATGGCCGCGGCCGCCGCCGCCGTCGAACTGCGCAGGCCGCCCAAACTCCGTTGCCACCACGATCAGGGTCTTGTCGAGCAGCTTCTTGGCCTCGAGATCGGTGACGAGCGCGGCGAGTCCCTTGTCGAGCTCTTCGATGAGCAGATGCTGCTTGAGCTGTCCTTCATTGTGCGTGTCCCAGCCGGTGCCGTTGACGAAGCCGAGGTTGTGCGAGACCTCGATGAACCGCACGCCCCCCTCGATGAGCCGTCGCGAGAGCAGGAGCCGCTGGCCGAATTCGCCGCCGTAGCCCTCCCGAAGGGCATTCGGCTCGCGGTCGAGCGCGAAGATGTCCATGAAATTCGGCCCCGCCATTGCGAAGGCCTGCCGGGCGGCCGTGTCGTAGTCGGCCACGACCTGCGGCAGGCTGCTGTCGTCGCGGTAGCCCTTCCGCATGCTGTCGAGCAGCTGCTCGCGGCGCTGCTGCCTGCCGTCGGTGATCTCCGGCTGCCGCGAGAAGCCCGCGGGGCCGACCCGCGTGTCGGTGAGATAGACGTAGCCAGCCTGTGAACCGAGGAAGCCTGGCCCCCGGGTGACGTTGGGGAAACCGATCAGCACGTAGCCGGGCACGCGGTCGTTGATCGGCCCTCGCGTGGCGGTGACGGCCGAGCCGATCGACGGATAGACGATCGTGCCAGCCGTGGGCCGACCGGTGTGAACCTGGTTCGTGGCCCGGGCATGCTCGTCGATCACCTCGTGGTGCACCGTTCGCAAAAGCGCGAACCGGTCGAGCAGCGGCGCGCAGCGGCTCAGGTGCGAGCAGACCTGCACGCCAGGGATCGCCGTGGGAATGGCGTCATAGTAGCTGCCCGCCTTCTTTTCCTTGGCGTCGCCCTTCGCCTTCGGATCCCAGGTATCGATCTGGGAGGAGCCGCCGCCGAGCCAGATGAAGATGCAGTGTTCTGCCTTGCCACGAGGTGAAGATGTCTCGCTCGAGGCAAGGAGCGGCCGCGAGCCGAGAACGGCAGGCGAGGCTGCGGCAGTTGCGAGAAACGTACGGCGGGAAATCGGCATGGAAAGCCCTCAGGGTACGAAGACGAATTCGGGCGTATTGAAGAGCGTCCAGGCGAGATCCTCTGCCCGCTCCCGCCAGTCAGTAACGAGACGGGCGGTCGGCGGGTCTCCCTTCGCCGCGATCGCAGCGAGTGTTTCCTTGGCGCGGTCGGCCTCTTCCGTGAGGTGGTTCGACCATGATGCGCCGAGCGGGCGTTCCTCAGGGGCGGGCGGTGTCGGGGGAACGGCGACCCTGCGCGATGCGTAGCCATCGGCAAGCAGGTCTGTTGCGAGCGACCGTTCGCCTGCGGTCGGTTTGCGGCCAAGGATCCTCAGGAACACGCCGTCGATGAACGCGTCGAGCGGAATCTCGTCGAGCGCAAGCTGCGTGAAGCCGCTCCCATCGGAAAACTGGCTGGCCCTTTTTACGGCCACGCCGTTGGCAATGATCGCCGGCTGCAAAGCGTTGGGGTCGGTTTCTCGGTGGGTCAGCGGGGCCTGTCGTTCGGCCCGCCAGCCAAACGCCTCCATGAGCGTAACGGAATGCTGGGCGAACGGCAGCGAGAGGCTCGGCCGGTCTCGTTCGTTGCCCAGTCCGGCGAACTGCCAGGCCCGTGTGGGAAGCCCGAGGTTGAGCGACAGTGTGGCGGGGCGGCTCGTGTCGACATCGATGTTCATCGGCTCGACGTCGAAGGGCTTGCCGCTGGCCACGAAAAGCGAATCGAGCAGCTGCTCGGCCGACATCCGCCGTGGCTGCCTGCCGGCGAAGAGCGACATCGGCACCGACGCGTGGTCGGCGGGAAGTGGGCCGCGGCCGTAGGTGTGTGACGTGAGTATCAGTCGTGCCACGTGTTCGAGCGAGTAGTCGTGGCTCACCAGTTCGCGGGCCAGCCAGTCGAGCAGTTCGGGATGGCTGGCCGTCTCGCTCTCCCAGTCGTCTGGGTCGGCGACCAAACCCCGGCCGAGATACCGCTCCCAGAGGCGGTTGACGAGCACGCGGGCGAACCGTGCGTTGTGCGGCGCGGTAATCAATGCCGCCAGTTGCTCGCGCGTGTCGTCGGCTGTGTGCATGAGCGGTGCGGCCGCCTCTTGCGGCACCACGTCGTCGAAGGGCCAGGCCGGTTTGACCTCCGTGCCCGGTTCGAGTGTCACCGAGATCGCGAGCCGCGCGAGCCTCTCGGCCCCGCCCGGCACGCTGCTGGTGGCCGGCACCTTCTGCGGACCGCGGGCAAGCATGGCGGCGAGGCTGAAGAGATCCTGCTGCACGAAGCGGTGATTGGGGGCGTCGTGGCAGCGGGCACAGTTCATCTCCATTGCCAAGAACGCCCGGCCGAGCACGTGCGCCTTGGCCGCCATCGGCACGTCGTTTTCCGTAGCCAGTGCGAATCCGCCGGGACCGCCGAAGTGGGTGCTGCCACCCATCATGACCAACTCCGTCACCATCCGATCGATCGGCTTGCGATCGAGAAACGACTCGTGGATCCAGAACCGAAACGGGCCGGTGTTGTTGAGCGTGGGGTTGACGAGGTTCGGATTCTCGGCAAGCACGTCCTGCCAGTAGCCCACCCAGTGATCGGCCCAGCGCGGATCGGCGAGGAAGGCATCGACGAGGCGGTCCCGGCGGTCGGGCCGGGTGTCGGCGGAAAAGGCCTCGATCTCCTCTGGCATCGGCACGATGCCACGGACGTCGAGCGAGAGCCGGCGGATGAAAGCCGCATCGTCGGCAAGCGGCGCTGGGGCGATGTCGGCGGCGATCAGCTGGGCGTTGATCAACCGGTCGATGGCGTTGTGCACCGCCCGTGCATGCTCGGGATGATCGACTGGAATCTCGGGCACCGCGGGGCCCGGCGTCGCCTCGACAAACCTTCGTGCCGCGTCGTGCCGCTTCTGCCAAAAGGCCGACTGTTTCGCTGCCGCGGCCCGCCGGGCGGTGGTGTTGTCTGCCACCCGCTCAGTTTCGAGCCGTGCCGCGAGGTCGGTCCAGCCAGCGTCCGTGAGCGGGATCCGTTCGTCGGTGGCTGCGACGATCGTCGGCACCTCGCCCGGCGGCCCGATGCTCGCGAAGAACTCCCCTGTCTCTGGCCGTCGCCCCTGACCTCCCACCCGCACCTCGACGTGGAGCAGGTGCCGCCGGCCGTCGCCGACAGTGTCGACGATCACCTGCTGGTCGCCGGGCTGCACGATCCGCATGCCGGCAGGCCCCGAACGGTCAGGCACGAACATTTTTTCATGGCCGTCCGATCGTTGCTGCGGCGGTTTGATCTCGGCCACCCGTTTTCCGTCGAGAAAGACCCGGGCCGCACCCCGCGACCGCACCGTGATCTGCTGCGGGCCCGTGGGGATCAACACATGGACGCGGACGCGGACGACGAACGGTCCGCGACGGTCGGCCCGCACGCCCGAGTCGTCGTACCGCTGCGGCAGATCGGTGAACGCGAACAACGCGCGGGTGAACGACTCCTTCGGCACACGGCTGCCAAAATACCAACTGCCGTCCGGCACGCTCTCAATGATCTCGCAGAGCACGCCGGCCTCGGGCACGGGTGCGAGTGCGACGACAGGAACCGGCGGCACGGACTCGTCCACCACCCAGCGGGCTGCGATCCGCTCCGGAGACAGGATCGAACGGTGGATTGCCACGTCGTCGAGCAGACCGGGAAACGTGTTGGCCATGTTGCCGTTGATCGACGAGCCGATCCAGACCTCGTCATCATCGACCACAGGCGGTTTTGTGGTGGGGCCGCCGAAATCCCACGAGCCCGCCACCGGGCGGCCGTCGACGTAGCCGCGGATCGAGTCGGGCTCGCCGAACGTGTAGCTCACGGCGACATGGTGCCAGCCGGTGCCCGGCGCGAAGCCTTCGTTGGCAACCCAGCGATGAAAATCCTCGGTGCGGCCCTTGCGGTTGTCGGCGTTGCGAAACAGGAAGCTTGGCCGTGCGAGGCCGCCGGCTGCCGAGAGCCGCAGGGCCCAGTTTTGGTTGTCGGCGGCGACCTTCGGGTTCGACGTTCGCCCCTTGCCAACGATGTAGACCTGCTGGCCATCGGTGAGTTCGAACGGGTTCACCCAGGCCTCGAGCGTGATCGAGTCGCCATTCGTGAACTGGAACTCCGCGAACCCGGCCGCGCTGCCCGAAATTTTCAGGATGCTACGACCGGCCCCGAAGAGGGCGGCGGTGTTGTTGGTGTTGCTGGTCGGATGCCGCGGCGGCCGCGGTCCCTCTTCGCCGAAGGCGACCGTGCCGCTCATCTCCGCCACCAGCGGCTCTTCCGCTGACCGCTCCGCGGTCGCCCGCTTAACGCCGGCAGGCTCTTCGAAACGCCAGACTGCCAGGGGGCGGTCGGCCAGCACTTCCTCATCGGCGGCGGAGGGTTTCGACGGGGCACCTTCTGCGAAGACATGCTTCACGTTCGGGCCGATGTGCCCCGCGAACAGAGCGAGTGCCACGATGGTAGTGACAGTTCCGCAACGACATTTCTTCGGCCAGGATCTCTGACGATATGCCACGATCGCTTCTCCACCGGCGCGAGAGTGCGGAGCCGCCCGCTCCATCACCCAACGGTAACGACCGCACGAACCCGGGGCCATTGGCAGTTGTGCCATAACATGCAGCGATTCAGCATGCGTCGCGACGAACGAGAGCTCTTGGAAGTATCCCTGACGGGGCAGTTGCATCCCCGCCGCGTGACTGGTACGATGTTCATGCGTCCAGTGTCATGCATGGTTCTGTGAGGATTCCCATGAATGCCGAAACGATTCGCGACTACATGCGTCGGGAGCCATTCGAGCCCTTCGTGATTCGGATGTCGAATGGCGAGACACACGAGATCCGTCATCCCGAGTGTGCCCTCGTCATGAAAACAAAGATGATCGTCTACTACCCCGATAACGATCGGAGCGTGACCTGTGCTCTGGTGCACGTCAACAGCGTCGAGGCCCTGCAGGCGAGCTGACGCCGCCACGCCCCTTAAGGCCGCAGGAGGCCGCGTGAGTAGCCGCGGGCGACCACCTGGGCGTTGTTGGCCGCGTCGAACTTCTCCTGGAGTGCCACGACGTGGGCCCTTGCCGTTCGCTTGGCGATTCCCAGCCGCTCGCCGATCGCCTCGTAGGTGAGGCCCTCGGCCAGGAGCACGAGCACCTCCCGCTCCCGCGACGTGAGCGGCTCGTGCTTCTCGCGGGCGGCGATTCGCCGGGCCACCGCCTCGCCCAGGGGCCTTCCGCCGGCGGCGGCCTCGTGGATGGCTGCCACGAGTTCATCGTAGCGGGCTGATTTCGTGATGTAGCCGGCCGCCCCGGCGTCGAGCGCGGCGACCGCGTCGGCGGCGTCATCGGAGGAGGTGAGCATCAGGGCGCGGGGCTGCGGCGTGAGTTGCCGCAGCCGGGCGAGCGTGGCGAGGCCATCGAGCCCCCGCATCGACAGGTCGAGGAGAATGAGATCCGGCGTGAGCCGGCCACAGGCTTCGACCGCCTCGTCACCGCTGGTCGCGATGCCGACAATCTCGAAGTCGGGCTGCCGAGCGAGCGCCTCGGCGAGACCTTCGAGAAACACGGGATGGTCATCGACCAGCAGCAGTCGCATCGTTGAATGCCTCTTTCTCTCTGACGCAGCCACTATGCCACTGATGGCAGGCTGCCGCCAACTGGCACTTGTGCCGATCAACCTGTGGCTTGCGATTCGGCTATGGGTGGAACGGTCAGGCGGATGATCACCGTTGTGCCACCGTCGGGCCGGCTGTCGACCGTCACCCTGGCGTCGATGCGACGAGCCCGCTCGGAAAGACCGCGGAGGCCGAAGTGGCCGGACAAGGCTTTGTCGGCAGAACCGGCATCGAACCCCTTGCCGTCGTCGGTGACGGTTGCGACCAGGTTGCCACGGTCGGCCTCGAGTGCCACGGCGATCCGCGTCGCGCCCGAGTGATGGACCGCGTTGTTGACCGCCTCGCGGAGCATCCGCAGCAGGTGATGGGTCGTCTCCGGAGGGAGCTCGGGCAGCGGACTCGCGGACGAGAGTTCGATCGGCGCGGCCGTGAGTTCCCGCAGGTCGTTGAGCATCACGTCTGCACGATCGGCGAGACTGCCCTGCAGGCGGGCGGGCACACGGAGATCCCAGACGTATTGCCGCGTTTCGTCCTGGAGGCGGGCCAGAATCTCCCGTTGACGCTCCATCATGCTGCGGGCTTCGGAATCGTTGATGCTTCCTGCCGCGGAATCGATCCGCAGGGCGAGCCCGGCCAGGTCCTGCTCGAGCGAATCGTGAAACTCCCGGGCGATCCGCCGCCGTTCCTCGGCGACGGCCTCGGATTGAATCTTCTGCTCGATCACCGCCAGTTGTCGACGCACCTGCCGGCGCAGCAGGACGACCCAGGCGAGCCCGACGGCACCAGCGGTCAGGCTCGCCATCAACGCGATTGCCAGACGGCGGACGTTCCACCAAGGTGGGCTGGCGATCAACACCACGTCGGCCGAGCTGGTCGGGTAGAGGGCGTAGCCCGCGGCTTGCAGGTTGTATTGACTACGGCGGGTGTCGGTGACCAAGCAGGGGGCCGTTACGCGAATGGTTGCGGTGGGGACGATCTCCGGTGAGAGTTTCCCAGGGGCGACAACCTGCATCGAGATGCCATCGAGATCGGCCACGAGCAGAGTTCCCTCGGCACGATCCTCTCGCGTGAGGACCGGCATCTCGAGCTGAATGAGCTGCGCGTCGCAGTTGGCCCGAAGCGCGCCGGCGTTTGGACGGCGTGGGACGACGGTCTCCCCTGACGCCGCCACCCGCACTCGCGTCTCTGCCAGCCGTGCGGCAAAGGGACCGACGTCGGCGAATCCCACGGCATCCACGTGGTCTCCCGCCACGATCGACACGGCAGCAGCCGTTCGCTCGTCGAGCAGCACGCACAAGCTTTTTTCACCATCGGTGAGAAAGAGCCGCCGGTCCCTCGGCGGCGCCGCCGCGATGCCCGACACCACCTGCAGTCCCTCGTGGAGTTCGCCCCGGCCGAGTTCCAGGAAAGCCGTTTTCGGAAGGCTGAATGGATCTGCGGGAGCTGGTTCGAGCACCGTGACATCGCCTTGAGAGGGAACGAGCAGGTATGGCCGAATGAGCTGGCGACGATCATTGATGTCGCCGGCCGCGATCCCGGCGAGTCGCAGCCGTGCCCCGATCCAAGCCGCGGCATCGTCATCGGCGGGCGGCTGCTCGAATCGCGCCTCCACAATGCTGCCCGCCACGTTGACCACGAGCGTGGCGGTCTCTTCACCCGTCCGTTGCCAGCTCCGTCCCGTGCCCTCGAGCGACACCCAATCGTAGTGCAGCACGCCGGAAGCCATGAGCTGCGGCGTGATCGGCTTTGGCGCGGGCAGTGGATCGGCCGCGAGCGGCTCGACGTGCGACGGACGGATGCCGTTGATGAACAGTCCGCGGTGAACGACGCCCTCGACCCGGACACGCTCTCCCCTGGGCAGCCTGGGCCTCGCCGGATTGTTGAAGAAGATGAACGTGCTGCCGGTCTCGTCGCGGAGAAAGGCCGTGCCTTTCGCGTCGCTATGCGTCACGACCGCTTCGAGGCTGACCGGTGGCGGCTCGTCGGTTTCAGCGACCACCGAACGAGCAATCGCTGCGGCCGTGGTAAGCGGCTCGGGGCCTGCCGCGACGGCGGGGTGCGGATACAGCTGCAGCACCAGGGCGGCAAGCAGGACGATGGCTGCCGGAAACTGGATGAACGTTCGTGTCGGGGCCGTCATGATCACGCCCGTTGCGTCGGCAGAGAAGAGTTCAAAAACGGTCTCGGCCTGAACCAGTTTGCTCCAAGACGACTGCCGGGCATTATGATCAGTCGGATCGGTCGGGGCTATCGCCCATTTCGACATTCCATCTGCAAACCCATCGTGAGAATCCCCATGCTCCCACGAAATCGCCGTCTTGTGATGTCTGGCCTCGTGTGGGCTGCGATGGTCTCGAGTCTTCATGCCCCTTCAGCCTCCGCGGAGGTCGTCGTGCTGGCGGGATCAGCCGCAGGCCGCGTCGGCAAGGAGCCCGATGCCGCAAAGGTCAATGAACCGTTTGCCGTGGCGTTTGACGCCGAAGGGCGGATGTATGGAGTGGAATACACGCGGGGCAACCGGCTCTTCCGGATCGCGCGGCCGGCGGCGGCGAAGGCTGAGGGTGGCGTGCCGCAGGTGGAGTTTGTGGCGGGCGTGTTCTACGTGCCGGCGCCCAAACAGACATTTCCGCCCGACACGGCGACCGCGGCGCAGGAGGTGCGATTCCACGGGCTGCACGATGTGGCGATCGGGCCCGACGGAGCAGTCTATGTCGCCGACACGTTCAACCATCGCATTCGTGCCTTCGAACCGAAATCGGGCACCGTCCGCGTGGTCGCGGGCACCGGTGTGTCGGGCTTTGCGGGAGACGGCGGCCCGGCGGTCGCCGCGCAGTTCAATCAGGCCTACTGTGGAACCCTGCTGCCCGACGGCGCCGCCATGCTGGTGGCCGACATCGGAAACTCACGATTGCGGCGGATCGATCTCGTGGCGGGCACCGTCGAGACCATCGTGGGCAACGGGCAGCGGGGAAGGCCCGTCGATGGTGCGAAGGCCTTGGAGACGCCACTAGCGGGGCCGCGGGCGGCCTGCCAGGCAAAAGATGGCACGATCTACCTTGCCCTTCGCGAGGGCAACGCACTCGTGGAGATCAAGCAGGGCGTCGTGCGGACGGTGGTCAACGCCGCGGGCAAGGGCGGATATGGCGGCGACGGCGGGCCCGGCCGCGACGCGCTGCTGGCCGGCCCCAAGTATGTCGCGTTTGACCGCGCGGGCCGTGTGCTGATCGCCGACACGGAGAACCACTGCATCCGCCGCTACGATCCGGCTTCTGGCACGATCGAGCTCGTTGCCGGCACGCCGCCGCGGGGCGGCGCGACCGTGGGGGCGGATCTCCTCTCCACGCAGCTCTTGCGACCGCACGGCTGCTGCCTCGATCCCGAGGGCCGGCTCGTGATCGCCGACAGCGACAACGACAGAATCATCGTCGGCGACCTGCGTGAGTAGCGGTGAGGCAGGCCGACGGTTCGGGGCTGCCCATGCCCCTTCGCCGGACGTTCGCTACGTCGACCAATCCGCTGAGACGGATCGGTGCCCGCTGTCCTTCGCTCACTCGATGCTGACTGCGCTCCGGCATCCTGCCTCCGCTGGTCAGCAACGCCGGCTCTCGCTTCAGCACGCAGCCGCTCCAGATGCTGAGGAGCCGGTCGGAGGCACGCGCAGGAGTCCGGTGAATTCTGCGACTCACAAGCGATTCACGATTCGTCCAAGAGCCTCCCGTAGCAGAATCCGCCGGCGACGAGCATGCCGCAGCCGGCGAACCAATGCGGACCAAAAGCACCGGCTTTATCAACTCCCGGACAAGTTAAAAACTTGCCGCCACGGAAGACGGCAAGTACCGTGCCGAACAGGATTGCAGGATGCCATGTTTTGCGTGAATCTAGTGATGCATGCCACGGGCTTTGTAGCCGCCTTGCGTTGCGAACCATGCCAGCAAGAGCGCGTAGCAGACGAACATCGTGGCCGGCACGAACGCCGTCAACTTGAGCGCCTGCCGGCCGCCGAAGAGGCCGGCTCCTTCCACCAGCGGCTTGTCGCTGGCCGCCTCGGGGCCGGCGGATGAATTCCACCAGTCGACCAGCGACTTCTGCGCCGCGATCGCCTCGGGCTTGGCGTTGTCCTTCTGCATCACATCGAGCGCCCGCTGCGCCTCCTTGCCGCCATCCTCCAGCACGCCCACCTTCGAGCCGTCGAGGCCGACGGTCTTCATCCAGAGAAACTCGTTCTCCTTGGGGGCCTTGTAGCGATCGTAGACGGCGGCGCTTGACTCTCGCAGCTTGGCTGAGGCGTTTTGGTCCTGCAGAAAGCCGATGCCGGGACCACCCAACAGACCGGCTGCCAGCATGCCCACGCCGCCGGCGGCGCCGATCGTGATGGCGCCACCCTTGGGGAACTGCTCGCTCACCACCGCCAGCATCGTCGGCCAGAGGAAGGTCTTGCCGATGCCGTAGACGGTGGCGGCGAGCACGCACATCAGCGCGCCCTCGGCATAGCCCAGCATGGTCAGGCCTATCGCACCGAAGAGGGCGGAGACCGCCAGCAGGCCCAGCGGCGAGATCCGCTCGACGATCGGGCCCGCGAAGAACCGCAATGATCGTGCCGGTGATCTTGGAGATCCACGAGTCGGTGCCGAGTTCCACGTAGCCGACCATGGCGTGCACCAGCAGCAGCGCCGCCAGCAACAGGTGGCCGAACCGGAAGCCGGTGGCGGCGCCGAAGGCGACGAGCAGACCGGCCGCGATGGCCCCGGCCACGAGCGGCGGCAGGCCGAGGTCGCTCTTGAAGAAGAGGGCGAGCAGACCGCAGATCACTGCGGCACCGATCAACCCAAGCTCACCGAGCATGTCCTTGAAGCTCACGCCGGAACTGCTCGCCTCGCTCTTGGGGAACCGCTGGCCGAGCATCATCAGGCCGTAGAGCACGACGGGGGCTAGGAAGAGCGAGATCTGAAACTCCCACTGTACCGGCTTCGTCCCTGCGCCGCCTGCCATGAAGTAGCTCGCCAAGCCGCCGAGGATCAGACCGCCCGGCCAGCCGGCGTGGAGGATGTTGAGGTAGTGCGCCTTCTTCTTGGGAAACAGCGTGGCGACGAGCGGATTGACCACGGCCTCGGCGATACCGTTGCCGATGGCGAAGAGGAACATGCCCCAGAAGAGGCACTGGAAGGCGAGCGGCTTGCCGCCGGCCGCGAAGGCGGCGCCGGTGGCGAGCGTGAGCGCCGCCGATATCAGGTGCATGACGAAGGCGGCGAACATCAGCGGGCCGAAGCCGATGCGGTCGGCGATGAGGCTCGATAGCAGGATGATGATGCCGAAGCCGGTGAGGCCGCCGCCGGTGATCGCTCCCAGTTCCGTCTGGGTGAAGCCATATTGCTCGGCCCACTTCCCGAGGATGCCGGCCCGAATCGAGAAGCCCACGCCCGCGGCAAGAATCGCCATGAAACCTGCCCAGAGGAGTCGCTGTGGATTGAGCCCACCGGGGACCGGTTCCACCCAATCGTCCTTCTCAACTGCCTTGTTCTTGCGTGACATGCGTTTTCCCTCGTTTGTTGTGATGGCCGCCCTGTCGGGCAGCCAGAAAGTTGGCAAGCCGGAAAGCCACACCGGCAATGGTGTTGTGCCAGGTGTCGATCCCCTGGCTAAACCCCCTCCCGGGGATGGGCGGGCACTATAGCAGGGTGCCGCAGGCTGGGGGAATGGCGTTCTTTCCGGGGGCCAGAGAAGGGGAGGGTGTCTTGACCCTCGGCTGGCCCGCAACGTACTTTCCCCGGCCCTTCCGCTCGAAGGGCCGACGCGTTTGAACCGTGATCGCCCCTCGACTCTGGCACCGCTGTCTTGAAATCCCTCTCCGACACGCTCTGGATGCTCGTGCGCTGGGCCCTACCGATCACGGTGGCCGGCGTGGTGGCCGCCGGCGCCATCGGCTCGAGCCGACTTGGCGAGGAGGTGCGATCCCGCATCCAGCAGCGGCTCGCACAGGAATTCCCCACACTCACCGTGCAGGTGCAGGGTGCGAGTCTGGTGGAGGGGGAAGGCATCGTGGTACGAGGCGTATCCTTCGTCGACTCCGCGTTGCCCAAGGAATGCCGGCAGCTGCTCTGGGTCGACGAGATCCGTCTGTCGTGCAGCACGAACCTCGCCGATCTGATCGCAGGAGCGCCCCAAATCAGTGCGGTGCGGCTGCGACGGCCGGTGCTGCATGCCGTGCGGCAGTCGGAGGGCAGTTGGACGGTGGCCCGACTTCTCAAGCAGAGGGCGGGGGGCGGCGTGCAGGTGCCGGTGGCGATCGAAGACGCCACGCTGCTCGTCGATGACGTGCCGCGGCAGGCCCGGATGGCCGTGCGACAGGTCTCACTCGAAGTCGCACCTGACGAAGGCTCGGGAAACGCGGGTTGGGCCACGGTGCGGGGCACCGCGGCCGGAGACCTCTTCGAGCGGGCGAGCGTCGCGGGGCGAGTTGCCTTGGCGGCTGGCATGTTCGACCTTCGCGGGGCGGTGCAGGCGTTCGAGCTCACTCCCAGTGTCGTCGGCATGCTGCCGGCAGGGGGCGAACAGATGACGGAGAGCGTGCGGAGCCGGATCGCGGGGCTGCGTGGACGCATCACCATGGACTGGCAGGCGGCTGGGGCATTGGCCGCGCTCGAATCGACCGTTTTCTCGGTGACGGGGCGACTGGAGTCAGGCCGCTTCGAGCACGCCTCGCTGCCGTTCGCGATGAGTGACGTGACAACCTCGTTCCAGGTGGATCGCGCGGGGCTACGGTTCGACAAGCTCGAGGCGCACGCCGGCTCGACGCTCCTGCGAGGCAGCGGCCGCTATGCCGGCTGGACAAGCACCGCGGACTTCGACCTGCTCCTGGAGGCCGAGCGGCTGGTGGTGGGACGGCATTGGGAAGGGCTGCTGCCAGACTCGATGGCGTCGTATTGGAGCAAGCTCCTCCCTGCGGGCGAGGTCGACGTGCGGGCGCAGGTCGCCCGTCGCAATGGCACGATCGAGCCAAACGTCTCCCTGCGGTG
>JAPLNQ010000206.1 GCA_026401075.1 Planctomycetia bacterium | reverse complement strand
TGCCGACGCCGACTTCGTGATCGAGGGCACGATCTCGCCCGGAGACACCAAGCCGGAGGGACCGTTCGGCGACCATCTGGGCTACTACGCGCGGCGGCACGATTTTCCCGTGATGCGGGTCGAGCATGTCTGGCATCGTGACGGGGCGATCTGGCCGATGACGGTCGTCGGCCGCCCCCCGCAGGAAGACACGCTCTTCGGCTGGCTCGTGCACGAACTCACCGGCCCCGTGATCCCCACCGTTCTTCCCGGCGTGTCGAGCGTGCATGCGGTCGACGCCTCGGGAGTCCACCCGTTGCTGCTGGCCGTGGGCAGCGAGCGCTACATGCCCTGGAAACGGTCGGGCCGGCCCGCCGAACTGCTCACACAGGCCTCTGCGATCCTCGGCCAGGGGCAACTGTCGCTCGCCAAGTATCTCTTCATCGTGAGCGGTGGCGATGCCCCGGGCCTCGATGCTCACAACGTGGCCCCTTTCCTCGCCCACCTGCTCGAGCGGGTCGACTGGCGCCGCGACTGCCACTTCCACACCGAAACCACGATCGACACCCTTGATTACTCCGGCAGCGGCTTCAACGCCGGGTCGAAGCTCGTGGTCGCGGCCCGCGGCCCAGCCATCCGCACACTGCCTCGCGAACTCTCAGCCGGCATCTCGCTGCCCGATGGCTTCCGCAATCCACGGATCTGCCTGCCGGGCATCGTCGCGGTCGAGGGTCCGCGGATCGAGCCACGGCCGCGGCTCGAGTCACCGAACGATGAGAGCATCTGGGCGACGGCCACGGCCGCGCCGTGGTCGACCGACGTCGAACGGCTCACGGCGGCGATTGCTCCCGAGCATCCGCTACGGCCCTGGCCGCTGGTCGTGGTCGTCGATGACAGCGACTTCGCGGCAGCGAGCCTGGACAATTTCCTCTGGCTGACGTTCACCCGATCAAACCCCGCGGCCGACGTGCACGGCGTCGATGCGGCGGTGCATCAGAAGCACTGGGGCTGCCGTGGGCCGCTCGTCATCGACGCCCGGCTCAAGCCGCATCACGCGCCGCCCGTCGAGGAGGATCCGGCCGTGGCGGCCCACGTCGACGATCTCTCCCGCCGTGGCGGCCCGCTGGCGGAGATCCTCGGCCGGGCGTGAACGCAGATCCGCCGAGGCGACACGGACGAGACCGAAGGAGTTCGACCCGTGGCCACGAGTTTTTAACTTGTGGGATCCGCGCCGGGGCGCGGACAAGTTAAAAACTTGCCGCCACGGGGACACCGTGTGCATGCCGCGAAAGCGTGTCAGCCGATCGATGCGATCCGGACCTTCGTCGAGATCGAACGATGGCCGGTGCGACGACGGTAATTCTTGCGGCGGGCAAACTTCTGCACGTAGATCTTCTTGCCCTGCACGGCGCCCACCACCTCGGCCTTTACCTTCGCACCCTTCACGACCGGCGCACCGAGCGTCAGCACGCCGGCCTTGCTTACCGCCAGCACTTCGTCGAACACCACCTCGCTGCCGGCCGGCAGATGGCGGAAGTCGATGTCGAGCACCTCGCCCTCGCTGACGCGATACTGCCGACCGCCGTCGACGACGATAGCGTAGTGGTGGCCAGCGCCCGCCATGCTGGAGGCAGACGTCGAGGGAGCAGTGGTCGAAGCAGACTTGGCCATGGTAGTTACCGCTGTGAAAGGACGACAGGAAAGAGGACGGATAAAGACACGAATTGCCGGACCGAAACAAGTCTTTTTTCGAGCCTCTCAGCCTAGCAATGGACGGTCGCCGGGTCGAGTGGGGCGCGAAAACATGGGTTTTTACGGGAACCGCACGGTGCGGCCACTCGAATCCCAGGCCTCGATGAGGAGATGCTCGGGCGAGGCACTCTCCTTGCCGGTCACATGCAGTTGCACGTGCGTGGCATCCTCGAACTGGGCGATCTCCCGGCGCTTCCGGTTGTTGATCCAGGTCGCCACCTCGTCGTGCACCGTCACGTTGAGACGCGCGATGTCGTCCCGCGTGGCGGAGAGTTGGAGCGTGCGCATCACCTCGATCGCCATGCTCTCGGCGGTCTTCACGATGCCGGTGCCCGAGCAGGTGGGGCAGTCGCGAAAGATGCTCTTCCGGAGCGACGGCCGAATCCGTTGCCGGGTCATCTCGATCAGACCGAACGGGCTCGTCCGCAGGATCTTCGTCCGGGCACGGTCCCGCTTCATGGCATCGTGCAGCGCCTTCTCGACACCACGCCGGTATTTTTCCCGCCGCATGTCGATGAAGTCGTTGACGATCACGCCGCCGAGGTCGCGGAGCCGCAGTTGCCGGGCGATCTCCTTCGCGGCGATCAGGTTCATCTGGTAGGCGTTCTCCTCCGCCGACTTCTCGGTGCGGAAGCTGCCCGAGTTGACGTCGATCGCCACGAGCGCCTCGGTGGTGTCGATCACGATCGAACCGCCACCCTTGAGCGGCACCTTGCGCTGGTGGATGCGGCTGATCTCCTCCTCGAGCCCATAGCGGTGAAAGAGCGGCTCCTTGCCTTCGTAGAGCTGCAGCCGTGACACATACTTCGGCATCACCAGTTCGAGAAACTCCCGGGCCCGTTCGTAGGCGGCCGGCTCGTCGATCAGGATCCGCCCCACATCCTCCGTGAACATGTCACGGATCGTGCGGATGATCATGTCCGATTCCTGGTAGATGTCGATCGGAGCGGAATACTTCCGCATCCGTCGGACGATCGACTTCCAGAGTCGCAGCAGGTAGGCCATGTCGCGGGCCATCTCCGACTTGGTCCGCTCCGTGCCTGCCGTGCGGACGACGAACCCGACACCCTTCGGCGGACGCAGTTCGAGCATGATGTCGCGGAGCAGCCGCCGCTCGTGTTCGTCGTCGATCTTCTTCGACACGCCCACGCGGCCCAGCGGCGGCATCAGCACGAGGTAGCGGCCCGGGATCGAGATGTAAGTGGAGAGCGTGGGCCCCTTCGTGCCGAAGCCCTCCTTGATCACCTGGACGAGCACCTCGTCGCCCCGCCGCAGCACGTCCTGGATGGGCGGTTTCACCCGCGGCCGGTCGCCCAGCCGGGGCTTCCGTCGCGTGGCGGTCTTGGGTCGCCCGTCTGCATCGGTCTCCTCGATGTCGGCACCGCGACTGGCGGCCTCTCCCGCCTCGAATGCCTTGTCGGGATCGAGCCCGCCCTGCCGGTAATACTGCGGCTCCACGTCGCTGATGTGGAGAAAGCCGTTGCGGCCCACGCCGAAGTCGACAAACGCCGCCTGAATGCTCGGCTCGATGTTGACGATGCGGCCCTTGTAGATGTTGCCGACGAGATTGTCCTGGCTGGTCCGCTCCACGTAGAGCTCCTCCAGCACGCCGTCCTCCATGATCGCGATCCGGCACTCTTCCGGCTGCGACACGTTGATAAGCATTTCCTGTTTCATATCTGTTTTCCTTTTGATGACTTCCCGCCCCGCAGGGAGGGTGTCGCGTTGGCAGCCTCGCTGCTACGCGATCGTTTCCGCGAGCAGCCGACGGAGTTGGTCGCGCAGGTAGGCCTTCACCTCCCGCGCGGCGTCCATCGTCAGCGCTTTGTCCGCTATCGCGCGGCATTCAGCGGCCGAAACACTTCGGACCACTTGCTTCACTTCGGGGATGGCGCTCGCCGGCACGCTCAGCTGCCGCAGGCCCAATCCCAGAAGCAGCTGCGTGTACATCACGCTGCCGCTCATCTGACCACATAACGTCGCCGGCACACCGGCCTCGGCCGCCACGTCCAGCGTGCGGCGCAAGAGCCGCAGCACCGCCGGATCGCAGGCGTTGTAGAGTTCGGCGACCTCCTTGTTGCCCCGATCGACCGCCAGCGTGTACTGGATCAGGTCGTTGGTGCCGATCGAGACGAAGTCGACCTCCTTGATGAATGCGTCGATCATCATCACGGCGGCCGGCGTCTCGACCATCATGCCGACCGGCATCTTCGCGTTGAACGCGATACCGTGCTCGGCCAGATCTTCCATCACGTCCGCCAGGACCATGCGGGCCTGACGCAGTTCGACGATCGTGGAGACGAGCGGGAAGAGCACCCGCACGTCGCCCAGGGCACTGGCCCGGAGAATCGCCCGCAGTTGCGTGCGAAACATCGGCAGCTGCCGCAACGAGAGCCTGATGCTGCGGAGGCCGAGGCAGGGATTCCGCTCCTCCTCCGACTTCGTCTCCGTGAGCATCTTGTCCGAGCCGAGATCGAGCGTGCGGATGACGACCGGCATGCCGGGCGTCGCCTGCACCACGTCCCGGTAGGCGGTGAAGTGGTCCTCTTCGGTCGGCTCGTGCCGGCTCGTCAGGTAGAGAAACTCGGTTCGGTACAGGCCGATGCCGTCGCAACCCCGGCTCAGGCACTGCTCGGCCTCGCTGGGAAACTCGATGTTGCCGGTGATCTGGATTCTCACGCCGTCGGTTGTCACGGCGGGAAGATCCCGCAACCGGTCGAGCTTCTTCGCGACGGTGCGGGCTGCCTCCGCCTCAAGCCGATAGCGGTCGATCGTCTCCTCGTCGGGCTGGAGGATCACGATCCCCTGGTTGCCGTCGAGGATCACCGGCTCGCCGCCGGAAACATCGGCCAGAAACGGACCAATGCCCACGACCGCCGGGATTTCGAGCCCCTCCGCCACGATCGCGGTATGGCTGCCCGGTCCGCCCAATTCCGTGGCGAAGCCCTGCACGAACCGCCGGTCAAGATTGGCCGTCTCGCTGGGGGTGAGGTTGTGGGCCAGCACGATCACCGGCTGCGAGATCGCGGCGAGCGTCTCGCGCCGCTGTCCCAGCAGGTTGCGAAGCAGGCTCTTCTCGATGTCGTAGATGTCGTGCGCCCGCTGCGAGATGTGATTGTCGAGGTTCTCAAAAACCTTCGCATAGCGGCGGAGCGTGCGGCTGACGGCGTATTCCGGCCACCAGTTGCGTTCGCGGACGGCCGAAGACAGCTCATCCTGCAACTTGGTGTCGTGCAGCATCGCCAGATGGGCATCGAAGATGGCGGCATACTGCTCGCCGAGTTCGGCCCGGATCGCGTCCCTGTTCCGCTCGATCTCACGGGCCGTATCGGCCACGGCATGCTGCAGCCGGGCGAGCTCCGTGTCGACCGCGCTCCGCTCGACGAAGCGGCGCGGGATTCGGAAGCCCTCGCTATCGAGGACGAGCGCTTCGCCGATTGTGACGCCGGGCGAAACGGCGATTCCTTGGAGTTTCAGCATGGGGGGCGCATTTCGCCCGCGGGCTGCGTCGTGTCGGCCAAGGAGATCGCGCTCATGCCATGCCGAGCATGGCGGCTGCGATCAGAATCCCGGCTGCACTCGCGCCTCGCGGCTCGTTGCGGCTCCTTCGTTGTATGGACTGCGTGTGAATTGGAGTATGAACTGCGTCAAACCAAGCCGCCGGACCCGAACCGACATGAGCGGCCCACCATGGGCGGCCCGACAGCCCCTGCCCGTCATTACCGGCTTTCGTTGTTTTCCTGGTCGTTAAAATTGCGGTCGAAGAGACTTCCGATCGCCTCGAGCGCCTCGCGGGCGTCGGGCCCCGTCGCCTCCACGATCAGCCGCGTGCCCGCCTCGGCGGCGAGCGTCAGCACATCGAGGATGCTTTTTCCGTCAACCCGCTGAGAATCGCTCAGCAACTCGATCCGTGATTGCCACTTGCGGGCCTCGCGCGCGAGCTGGTCGGCCGGCCGGGCGTGCAAGCCCTGCAGCATTCCGACCACAACCTCACGCGAGACCACCTGCTCACTCATGCTTTCCCGAATGTCAGCCACCCGGGCCTCACCTTCCCGTGTCGTGGCGTCGGTCACGACGCCACCCCGTGGCTGTCGGCCTCCTCTAATAGGTGCTGGATATCCACCGGCCCCTTGGCCGACTTCAGATGCCGGCAGAACGTTTCATCGCGGAGTTGACGGGAGATGTTCTCCAGCGCCCGCAGGTGGTCGCCCGGACGATCCGGCGGCGACACGAGCAGAAAAAAGAGCTGCACTGGCTCGCCGTCGAGACTCTCGAAATTGACACCGTCATGGCTGACCGCAACCGTCCCGACCAGCCGGCTCACGCTGGGATGCTTGGTGTGGGGAACGGCCACGCCCCGGCCAATGCCGGTGCTACCAAGATCCTCCCGCTTCATGATGGCCTTGACGATGCTCTCAAGGTCACCCGCAGCGATGCTGCCCGCGTCGACGAGCGACTGGGCCATCTCCCGGATGACACCCTCCTTGGTGCGGGCATCGACGTGCGACCGGATCGCATCGGCGGCCACGAAATCGGAAAACTTCATGCGACTGCGAGTTCAGGATTCAAGCGCGTTGCTCACGTGCTTGTGATCCAGAACCTTCTCCTTGTGTTTTCTGAGCTGTTGCTCGAGCTTCTGGACGGCACCGTCGACGCTCCGCCAGAGTTGGCTGGAGTGTTCCCGACTGACCATCTCATGAAAGTGTTCCGCCGACGCGACGATCTCCACTGTCGGCAACGACTCATTCTCCAGGTCGACGGTCACGTTCAGGGCGGTAAGACGGCTGAAATACCGCTTCAGACGAGAGACCTTCGACACAATTTTCGACTGCGTCGCGCCGCTGAGTTGACCGTGCCTTGCTGAAACGTTGATCTGCACTCGGGCATTCCCTTTTCTGGCGAACCTCTCCGGCGACACCCACGAAACGCGGCCGAACCACGCTCGGCAATCCGGGGCCCCGCCGGGGCAAAACCCGGGGCAGGGCCGTCTCATGGGACCAATCGCCTCTCGATCCCCCGATCATAGCACCCCTCGCGCCGCCGACACAAACCATCCGCGCGGCGCGGCCACAGACCGCAAAAACGCCGTCCATTCATTGCTCGGCGGGCTCCTCAGCGGCGTCCTCGGCGGCGTCGTCGGCGGCGTCCTCAGCGGGCACGGCGGGCACGGCGGGCACGGCGGGCATGGCGGGTTCGCCCATGGTGCGGGCGGCGTTGCCGGAGGCCAGGGCCCCGCGGCGAATCAGCCCCTTTTCCAACTGGTTCCGCCACCAGACGACCCCCTCCCGCCGCATGTCTGGCTGACCATCGGGGCGATACCTCGTCCGGTCCACGGCCGAAGGCTCCGTAATGTCGATGAGCGCTTTGCTCGCATACCTCCGCACGATCAGGCTGGGATCGTCGAGGGCCTCGATGATCGCACGATCGACTCCCGCGGCCAACTCCTCATCGGTGAAGCCACGGGCCATCGCCCAGAGGGCGTCGGCCTTGCCGTGCGGCCCCCGATTGACGAACGATTCATAGAGCCGCGAGGCGGCATTGCCACCCCGTGCCAACGCCAGCGGCACGGTGGCGTTTTGGAACTGCGACCACTGTCGCTGCTCCAGTTTCCGTCCGGGCGACTCGGCCGAGAGTTGTTCCACCAGGTCGTCAAACTCACCGATCAGTGCCAGCGTCGACGCCGCCAGCATTCTGTTTTCGGCCCGCTTGTCTGCGGCGAGTTCCCGCAGCGCCCGCGCAAGCGGGGCCGTGGTTGCAACCTTGGCGGCGAGCGATTCACCGGCCGACTTCTCAAGCCTGGCAAGTCTCACTCCCGACTCGATCCAGGCGGGCAACACGCGATTGCGGACCACGGCGCCCCGGCCGGGGCCGTTGCTGCTCCATTCGAGCGACATGCCCGCGTCGAGCATCCCCTGGGCATCGATCCCCTCCAGCGGCCGTTCAACCGGCTGACCCGCGGCGGCCGTTTGCCGCCATGCGAGGCTCGAGACTGCGTAGATTCGCGACCGCACCAGCGGCGGCGTATTGACGGGATCCGCACCGGGGAACCGGTCGAGTTCCACCTCGATGGCCACCGGGTTCAGGAGCCCGGCATCGATCGTGCCGACCAGCCCTGCAGCGGTGATGCCCAGCCGCGCATCGGCCCGACTGGCCCGCGCCACGGCGCGACCAAACACCACTTCGATCCGCGGCGTGCCGTCGGCGTCGATCAAGAGGACGGCGCGGGTTTCAGGGAGCAGACGAATCGTCACGCCCCGAACGTGAAGTTCGGGCTGGAATGTCGGCGGCACGAGCAGGTCTTCTCGCTTTCCAAGCGGCGAGCCGACAGGAAAGGAGGTCCACTCCGCCGTTCCACCTGCGTCTGCCAACCGCAGGAGCACCCCATCGCCCCCGACAAATCCCACCGGATCCTGAGGCTCGACCGCTGCTCCCGCAACCGGCGGGGAAACGGCCACCGGAGACGACGCCGGAGTCTGTGCGGCCGGCATCGCAGCAACCGGCGCGGCGGGCGCCTCCGCCGCCTGTTGGGGCATCGCCGCCTTCTCCACGGGTGCCGTCGCAGTCTGCTGCGCCGTGCCCGGCTGGTCGCCCGGCTCGATGCGCTGCGCAGTGTTCTTAAGCGGCTGCGTCTCGGCAGGCATTCCGACGGCGGCGTTCGGTGGAGCGGCGTCCGGTGGGGCGGCGTTTTGGGGAGTGGCGTTCTCGTCCGCGTCGGCGACCGCAGCGACGGCCGCAGGCTCTGCGGGCTCGACCAGCGGCTCCTGCGGCTGCGCCAAAGCCACATCTACGAGTGGACGGCGCTCACCACGCCCAGCAAGCGACCAGACCAGCACCCCCGCCAGCGTGAGGAGAAGGGCAACCGCGACCGCCGCGGCCGCCCATGCCGCCAGCGACGAGCGTTCTACCACCGGCCTGGCTGGCTGCGGGTGCGGACCGACGAAGCCATTCCCGCCGGCATCGACCAGCGCTTCGCGGAGGGCACGCGCCGTCTCCCGCGACTCGCGGTGGTCTTCGCCCGTGGCCTGGCTCGCGGCCTGTTCCGTGGCGGCCCGATCCAGCAGACCTGCCAGCAACCCCCGCAGTCGCTGCTGGATCCGCTGCCGCTCGTCGCCGTGCAGCCCGTGCTCCACCACGGGATCGCGGGCCAATTGGGCCAGAATTCCGTGGCAGGCAGCCACCTCCGCCAGATGCAGTTCCGATTCAATGCAGATCCGTTCGAAAGCCTCCAACTGGTCCGATGACAGCGTATTGTCGAGATACTCGGCGACAGAGTTGGGGTCTTCCGTGAGGCCGCGACCATCCGGCCTGGGAGCGCCGATCGCGGTTCGCCCCACAGCCGCGCGGATGCGTTCCACCAGATGGGTGGCCACGACGCTGGACGAAACCTTCCTGCCAAGCTCCTGCTGCTCATCGTCGGGAAGCACGCCGTCGAGCCAGGCCAGGAGTGTTCTGAGGGTGAGACGCATGGGGCTGCTCTGGGGTGCCGTTGAGGATAGGAGGAAGAGTCTCTACCAGCGGGAACCGTCCGCGGAGAGAAGGGGCTCCTCCTCTAACAGTGGCGCTCGGCCGGGATTTTCGTACAAAATCCCAAAAACACGCAAAAAATCCGAAAGCCGGCGGCGGCGACCCACGGAGGCGCGGGCTGCGTAAGAAGGGATGCGCAGACGCGCCGTTCGGGCGGACTACACTTCATCGACCCCTGAGTCGGCACTTGGAGAATTCAGCATCCATGACCGCCATGCCACGACACCGTCGCCAAGCCATCCTCAGGGAGGCGTCCGGCTACATCGAATTAGGTGAACTGCTGGTGCAGCAGGACACGCCGCTGCCACCGAGCGGCCAGAGGCTCCTGCACCGCGCCCTCGATCTGTTGGCGGTCTTGCCTGATCCGACTCGGCTGAAGGCGATCGCAAAACTGCTCGAGGGGGAGGCATTGCGGGCGTTGGGCCGCTGGGAGGAGTCGCTCGCCGCCTTCCAGATGGTGGCCGACCGGGAACCCAAGCGGCTGGAGGCGTGGCTGGGGATGGGCTGGTGCCTCAAGCGGCTGGGACGGCTCGACGAGGCGATCGGAATGCTGAGGCAAGGGCTCGAAGCCTCTCCGCGGGAGCCGATCCTGCTCTATAATCTCGCCTGCTATCATTCGCTGGAAGGCAGCGTTCAGGCGGCCATCGAGCACCTTACAAAGGCCATCTCGATTGACGATCGATATCGGGATCTCACCGGCGCTGAGCCCGACTTCGATCCCATCCGGCAGGATCCACGATTTGTCGCAGTCACGCACGTCACGGTTTGAACGTGGCGATCCAGCGCGAAGAGCGCGAAGAGCACGACGAGCACGACGAGCATGACGAGCCCAGCCCTTCAGGAAGTCGTTGCCCTGCTGGGCTGTCCGGCGGCGGGCAATCCTGCCCAATACCTGTTTGAGCGGATGATCGCCGCGGCGGGCCTCGACTGGAAGTTTGTCACGCTCGACGTTCAGTCTGAACGGATTGCCGAAGCGATTCAGGGCGTGGCGGCCATGGGGTTTCGCGGCTGCCTGCTTGCCGGCTCACTGCGGGCCGCGGCGCTCCCGAACGTCGCCTCGGCCAGCCCTGCGGCCACGTTCGCCGGTGCCGTCGGTCTTGTCGAACGCCAGCCCACCGGCATCACGGGCCACATGACCGACGGCCGCGGTGTGGTGGAGGCGCTGCGGTCGCACATCGATCCGGTGGGGGCCCACGTGCTCATCATCGGGGCTGGGGCGGCGGCACGGGCCACCGCGCTGGAACTGTCGCTGGCCGGCGCCGCCGAGATCATCATCTGCGATCGCACACCCGAGCGGGCAGCCTCTCTCGTCGACGCACTCGCCACACTTGCCGCCGCCCCTGCCTCCGCCATTCCATGGGAGGCGGCGATCGCGATTCCGGAGCGTGTCGGCATCGTCGTGACGGCGGTGCCGGCCGGCGGCCCAAAGCCGACCGTGCCGCTGGCCGGCCTGCGTCCTGATCTCGTGGTGGCCGATCTCGCGCTCGTCAGCCAGCCCGCCCCCGTGGTGACCGCAGCCCGCAACGCCGGGGCCTGCGTGATCGACGGCCTCGAGATCCATTGCGAGCGGACAGCGATCGATTTCCAGACGCTGACGGGCCTCGAAACCGACACAGAAATGCTCCGCGACGCCCTCGACGAATTCTTCAGCGCGTGATCCGTTCAGGCTGCCGGCTTGGCGAGCCGCTCGATCTTCTTGAGAAGGGCCGTGGCGCTCGATCGCACGTCGCCCACAGGGTCTTGCGTGAGCTCTTCCACACGGTCGAGCAACTGGCGAGGCGGCGGCTCGTGGGTCGTATCGACAAGCAATGCCACGCCCCGCAACGCATTGACGACCACGAGCGCCCGCTTGTAGCGCCGCGACTGGGCAGCCGGATCGGCGGCCGCGTCGGGGCCCACAACCACGTCGGGCAGCGCGAGCATTTCCGAGATCGCTTCGTACGATTCCTCGCGACCCTGCCGGGCCAGCGCGAGCGCCGCGTTAAATCGCACATCATCAGCCACGTCGCCGGCCAGCTGCCCGAGTCTTTCGACGGCTCCGGGCCCGCCCAGCACGCCGAGCGTGAAGGCAGAGGCCGACCGCAGCTGCGCGTCGTCGCTCTGCGAGGCGGCGACCACCGCCGCGGTGACGCCAGCGGCATCGTCAAACGAGCGACCAGACGCCACGAGGTTTGTCGTCAACACGGCCAGCGCTTCGACCGCCGCGCGGGCCGTCTGCGGATCAGCGAGGTTCTTAGCGCGTCCCACCAGCGGACCAGCCGCGGCAGGAATGGCGAATTCGCCCAGGGCACGGCAGAGATAGAGTCGGAGGGTCTGCGACTGCTCACCGCTGCGACCACTGGCCGCCTCGTCGTCGAGGATGCGGCCCAGTTCCGTGGCGAGCGACTCGTCTGACTTGAGGGCGCCGCCGCCGGGGCCGCGGAGGTCGTTGGCAAGATTGAGGGCCGCCTGCCAACGCCCTTCGTTGTCGCGACGGAGCGTCTTCACGTAGGCCTGCGGGTCGCTGCCGAGATGGGCGAGCCAGTGGAAGGTCAGCCACACGCCGACGATGATCGCGACGATCACGCCAGGGACAAGAAACAGCTGGACGAGGAACGCGGCGTTGGGCGGCTCGACAGGCGGCAGCGAGTCATCCTGGGAAATGGTGCGGCGGGTGGGGTCAGCCATGGGGTATGGATCAGCCGGATGACGTGCCGCACGCTGTCTGCGACGCGAGGGGTGGTGGAAGGGCAACGTTCGGGGAGAATCAGCGTTGGGCACGGCTCTCGATGTCGTGCCCACACCGGCAGTCTAGCCCACACCAGCAGTCTAGGTGGCTCCCCCTGTGCGTCAACTTCCCGACCTTGCCGCAGTTTTCCCCCCTGCCCCGGCACTGCCTGCGGTCTGGCTCACTGCGGCGTTACCGTCGGTAGAGGAAAACCTCGCGCTCGACGAGGCCCTGCTGGAACTGGCCCATGAGGGCCTGGCGACGGCGACCTGCGTCCGCACGTGGATGGCGACGGAGCCGGTGGTGGTGCTCGGCTCGTCGAGCCGCGTTGACGAGGAGATCGATCTGCAGGTCTGCGAGACCGCTGGGGTGCGGGTGGTGCGTCGTCCCAGCGGCGGAGCCACGGTGGTGCTCGGACCGGGCTGTCTGATGTGGTCGGTGATCACGCCCCATCCCACGGGCGTGCCGCCGATCGAGGCGATCCATGCGTCGATGCTCGAGCCGTTGGCGGCCGCCATCAACGAGGCCCTGCCTCCGGCGGCCCCGCACACCGACTGGCGGGTGGCTCGCCGCGGCACGAGCGATCTGGCCGTGCGTGTGGATCGCGATATGCACGAGCGGAAGTTTTCGGGCAACGCATTGCGGGTGCGACGGCATGGGGTGCTCTACCATGGCACGCTGCTCGATCGTTTTGATCTTGGCCTCGTGGGGAGGGTGCTCAGGCATCCGCCCCGCGAACCCGAGTATCGATCGCAGCGTTCGCACGGTGATTTTCTGGTGAACCTTGAACTCGGACGCGAGATGCTTGAGCGGATCGTCCGTGCCGCGTTCCAAGCCACACTCACCCACGGCGAGTGGCCCCGCGAGCGTGTTGCCCGGCTCGTCGCGCAGCGCTATGCCGCGTGCGACTGGACCAACCGGCTGTGAAGTCACCGTGGCAGCGAGTTTTCAACTTGCTGAATCCGGCCTTCCCCGTGGCAGCGAGTTTTCAACTTGCTGAATCCGGCCTTCCTCGCCATCCTGGCAATCTGGGCAAGATCGACCAGAAGTGGGGGATGGGTGGTCTGTCGATTGCAAGGTAATCGCTGCTGGTGCGATCCGCCGATCCAAACTATGGCGGATGGGATTCGGTGTTGGGACCGCGGCCGGTGGTCGAAAGAAAACAGTCTTTCGGCGGCGGCCGCTCCTGAGTAGGTTTCCCGACCCGATCGACAGGAAGTCGTTCGATAGATCGCACCAGCGACAGCCCGCAACAGGAGGTTGCCAATTATGCGTTTGCACATGAATGCCGCGGACGTGCGGCGATTGGTCACGCATTACTTCCTCGATCTCGGCGTGGACAGCGTCGACGTCGATGACGTCCAGGAAAACATCCGGATCGACCGGGGCCGCTGCGTGGCCCGCTGCTACCGCGTCGCGGAGATGTTCGCGATGTGGATGATTGATGTCGGCGTGCTGCAGTTCTACGATGCAGACGGCGAGATGCTGCACACCGTGAACCTGTTCACGGAACTGCAACCGCAACGGGCCGCCGCCTGATCGGGGCGACGCGGCGAAGGCCTCGGGCAAGCCAAGGCGCGGACTGCGCCGGCGTGCCCGAGTGGCATCCAAGCAATATCTATTTTGAAACAGAGCGGTGTCTGGGGGAATCGTGCGCGCTGGGGCTGGGCCCCTGCTGCGCTCATGGGGGTGGCCTGACGGCCGGGGGGGGCTGGCGATGTCTGACTCATTTGACCTGGTGCGATCGCCGCGGCTGTCGATCGTCATTCCCACTCCGGCCGACACCGCTGCCATGGAGGAAACGCTTGTCAGCGTTTTGGAGCACCGGCCGGACGACTGTGAGATCGTGGTCGCCCTCGGTTGCGAATACGCCGACCCGTGGAACATCCGCGAGGAGGTGCGGTTCGTGCAGGCGCCCGCCGGGTCGAGCCTGGTGGGCTGCGTCAATCTTGGTGTGGCGGCGAGTGCGGCCGATGTGGTGCATGTTCTGGCCGCCGGCTGGCGAGCCACGGAAGGCTGGACCGATCGGCCGATGGAGCGATTCGAGGATGACGAGGTGGGGGCTGTCGTGCCGCTAGGGGTAGCGGCCGACGACCGTGATCACGTGGTGTCGGCGGGCGTGCGATGTGCCGTCGGGGGGCGGCGAATTGACGTGGCCGCCGACACCAGGTGGCGGAAGGCGAAGGCGGCGACATGTCCGCCGGCCGGTGCGACGGTGCCGCAGGGGCCGGTGCTCGAGGCGGGATTCTGGCGGTCTGATGTGCTGGAGCTCGCCGGCCGCGGGTTCACGACGGCCTGTGGCGACGCGACGGCCGACGCCGACATGGCGATCACGCTGTCGCGAAGCGGCCTTCGCGTGGTGGTGGAGCCGTATTCCCAAGTGATCGCGCCCGCCGCGACCACGGGCAAGGTTCGCACGCGGGCATTCACGGCGGGGCTGCATGCGGAGCGGCTCTTCTGGCGGAGCGTGGCGGGGTCTTCGATTCTGTCGGCGCTGGTGATGCATGCGGTGGAGATCGTGCGGCATGCGGTCGCGAGGGCGCCGCTGGGCACGCTTCCGATGCTGGTGGGCCGGATGGTGGCGGTGCTGCAGTTTGGGTCGTATGTGTCGCGCTATCTGCAGCTGCGGACCGTGATCAAACAGGCGGCGGGCTCGGGGCTTGTGCAGCACGGCACCGAGGAGCGGCAGACGATCCGGATCGACGCTCCGCACGCCGGGGTTGCGCGGCCGCGGCAGCGGGCGGAGCGGGAGTCGACTCCACTACG
>JAPLNQ010000088.1:11538-12864 GCA_026401075.1 Planctomycetia bacterium | reverse complement strand
GTCCCCCGGCCCGGGCATCCGTTCAATGCGCAAGCGCCTTGAGTTACTATTCGACAAGACTGCCACCGTCGACGTGCACATCGAGCCTGACAATGACGGCGGGCGGGTTCGCGTGGTCGTGCGGCTCCCAGCCACGCTGCCGCATGACCGAGCTCCAGCCGAGGTTGTCGGGCAATGCTGACTGAACGCGGCCGCACCACTCACAGGACCACCTCGTGACACTCTCGGCACTGCTCGTCGACGACGAACCTCTGGCCAATGAGCGGATGCGGAGCCTGCTCACCGCGTTGGGCGGCGTCGAGGTCGTCGGCGTGGCCGGTAGCGTGCGGGAGGCACGAGATCTCTTGGATGCAAAGCTGCCTGATGTCGTGTTTCTCGACGTGGAGATGCCTGGAGAAGCGGGGCTCGAACTCCTTGCGAGCGTTCCCGACGGCACGCAGGTCGTGTTTGTCACGGCGCACGAAACGTACGCGTTGCATGCTTTCGCGGCGGGGGCGCTCGACTATCTCGTAAAACCGGTCAATATCGAGCGGCTCGCCGAGACGGTGCGGCGTGTTGGGAAAATGACGCAGTTGCTGCGTTCGAAAGGGCCGCATGCAGTCGAGTCGCTCGACGAAGAGAGCGATGATGAACCCCCTGAGCCTGCCGGAGCCGCCCGTCTTGGCCCAGCCGATGTGATCCGCGTTCAGTTGCCAACGAAGGGCCAGACGGCTGTCGTCACGGTCGGAGAGATCTGCTGGATCGAGGGACTGCGCAACTTCACCCGTGTGGGCCTGCGGAATCCCGGGCGCATCGAGGTTTTCAAGCAGCGGTTGGGGGAGTGGGATCGACAGCTGCCCCCCCACTTGTTCGCGCGGCTCGGCAAGTCGTTTCTGTTGCAGGTGGCGGCGATCAAGCAGTTGGAAATGAAATCGCGGGAGGAGACACTCGTCACATTCGTGGGGGATCTGGAGCCGCTTGCCATCGGCCGCCGGGCGGCGACGCGGCTGCGGGAGATCCTCTCGCATGACAGTTCAACGCCCGGGTCATCCGAAATTTGAACGGTTCCAGGGATTCTGAGTGACCAGAGCAATGCCGGGGCCAACTGAGGCAAAAAGTTGGGTGGCAGTTATTGTCCAACGGTCACCATGGAGGAACTCCCAAACGGTGAGGTTGGATCATGGTCTGAAGGGTTGGTTGCCGGGGGGCTGTCCGCGATTGGGAACGTTTTCCGCCGCTCTTTCGGGCTATTCCCGCTTCTTTACGTCAAGTTTTCTGGCAAAAAAACTTGACACATTGGTGGGGTTGGCCGAAAGTATGTGCATGAGTACCCGTGCCGCCACTGCC
>JAPLNQ010000088.1:0-11503 GCA_026401075.1 Planctomycetia bacterium | reverse complement strand
TCGAGGGGGATGGCGAGCGCGTGTGGCGAGCCGCTGATTTTCAGAGTGCCGACCGGGCGTGGACGGCGCAGGCGATCGCCCAAGCCCTGTCGCGACTTTCCCGGCAGGGAGTCGTGCGGCGGTTGGGCAGAGGCCTTTATTACCGCGGTCGGGAGACGGCATTTGGCCCCAGCCTGCCAAACCCTGCGATGGTGCAGAGTCTGCCTATTACTGGCCGGAAGGTTTTTCCGTCTGGGCACGCCGCGGCCAGCATGCTGGGGCTCACGACGCAGCAGCCCTCGCGCCCCGAAATCGCCACTACCGGCGGGAGCCTGCCCCGTCTGATCGTGGGCAAGCAAACCATCATTCGTACCCGGCGACCAGAATCGTGGCGGTCCCTCGATGCTGAAGATGCCGTGATCTTGGAGGTTTTGCGGCAGCGCGGCTCAACCAGCGAGCTTTCGGCCGATGAAACCGCCAGGCGGCTATTGGCGGCCGTCGACAAGCCAGGGCGATTCGTAGGGCTGTGCCGTGTGGCGGCGTCCGAGCCGCCGAGGGTGCGCGCCATGCTGGGGGCGATAGGGCAGCAGTTGAGGCGGTCGCCGCAGGAGCTCACGCGGCTGCGGAGTACCCTGAACCCGTTGTCGAAATTTGATTTCGGAAAGCTGGCCGCCCTGAAGCATGCAGCTGAATGGCAGGCTCGACTGGAGAGGTCGCGTGCGTCTATTTCAGCATCCTGATTTCGGTCAGGCGATCCTGCGGGCGGCGGAGCATTTCGCAGCCCGCAAACTGCGGCCTGTAGTCATCGAGAAGGACTATTACGTCACCGAAGCCCTCAGAATCATCGCGGAACGCGAGGGGGACCGAGCGATTTTCAAGGGCGGCACAAGCCTGTCGAAGGGCTGGGGACTGATTGAGCGGTTTTCTGAGAATGTCGACGTGTTCATCGACGTCTGCGGCGACGATCCCATGCCAGGTACGAAATCCATCGATACCCACCTGCGGGCGATACGGAATGCCATCGATCAACATCCCGGCCTTGCCTTCAGCACAGATCAGAGCACGACGAGCAAGGGTCTGAAGCGGGCCGATCGCTTCTTGTACGAAGAGCGTATTCCCGAGATCGGTGGCCTCTCGCCGGGCGTTCTCGTTGAAACGATGGTCGCCAGCGGCAAGGCGCCGACGGAGCGGCGGCGGATCGCGTCCTTCGTCGGTGAATTTCTTCGTGACACAGGCATGACCCTTGGATGCGATGACGAACAGCCTTTCGAGATGCTCCTCCTTCACTTTCGTCGCACCTTCGTTGAAAAGCTGTTCGCCATTCACGCCAAGGTCGAAATCCTGAAGCAGACGGGTGAGCCGCTTGGCTCGTATACCCGCCACTACTACGACCTTTACTGCCTCGCGGAGAGGCCGGAGGTTCTGGCGATGCTCAAATCAGACGAGTACGCGGCAATAAAGGCCGACTACGCACGAATCGGCGAGGCGTCCTACGCCCGTGACTTCATCCCGCCGCCGGGGATGAACTTTCAATTGAGCGATGCGTTGTTTCCCGACCAAGCACTCGAGCAAGTACTTGCTCGAAATTACGAGGAGCAATCCAGCCTGCTGTGCTACGGGGATACCCCGGGTTGGCACGACATCAAAGGTCGCCTGTCTCAATTGCGCCCGCTGTTGTGAGCGTGACAATGATTTCTCTGCGCGTGTGAAGCGTTGCCAGTCAGGCCGCTTTCAGCCGCCGCCGCTCAAGCAACCCCAGCACGAGGGCGAGCACGCTTCCGAGGCTACTTGGGTCGATCTCGGGGACCGATGAGGGGACGGCGGTGACCGTCATCGTCAGATTCGGCGATCCATAGTTATTGTCGCGAATCTCGGCAAACGTCGAAGAGGCAGTGGCGAAGTCCAGTGGGCTGACGCCCACTACCTGTGCAAACGTTTGGCCGCTACCGGTATCGACGAAGTCTCGAACGCCGCTAAAGCTGAAACTGAGACCCACGTCAAAGAATGGCTGCCCGTTGATCGCAGGAAAGTTGCTCCCAGTCGCCTGAATGGTGACCGAATCGCTGTTCGCGCCCGCGATGAAATTCTTGACCGGAGCGACGTCGAACGTGCCGGCGGCGGGATCCCAGGTGCCGACGTTGGCTCCGCCTCGGGAGAGCGAGAACGCCGAGACGCCGGCGTTGAACCGTGCGTTGTATGTTTCGGTCGCGGTGTCCACTGTCTGGTCATCGAACGCGAAACTATACGTGAACGTGTCGCCAATCTTGAAGGACGCACCGTCGTCCGCAGTCACCGTGATCAGGCCGCCGACGGATGACATGGGCAGCGTCAAACACCCAGAGTCTCTCTCTGGAAGTGGTGCGGTTGAAGGGTGGCAGGTCAGAAGCGGTACAAGGCGGAGCAGGAAGCCGAGCGGGAGGCTGGCGGTGTTTTTCTTTGACCGGGCAAGATGAGTTTCAATACGTGCTGCCGATCAGTCGGAGTATGTTACGGGCCAAGCTCGCTCCGCCAACGGTCCGGCCATCCGTGTAATCGTCGATACCGAAACCGCCTTTGTGGTTCTGCTCCACTTGCTTCGCGATAGCTGCCTGGCACATCTTGGTGATCTCTTCGATCTTCTTCGAGTCTTTATTGGCTTTGATCATGGCGTCTCCTCTTTTCACTCAATAGTAGTTCGGCGATTGCGTTGAACCACCGGAAGACGACTTTGAGGGGGGCGCTAGACTCGTCCTGCACAGGCGACGGCGAATGAATGGCCAGCAGAATCCACGCCTCGCTGCGGTGTCTTTTGCCTCAGCTATACTGCCGTCCCAAGGAGACCGCAGGCCACGGTTCCGACGATAAACGCTTTGGAGAGCGAGCCCATGGATACCGGCACGACGTGGTTTTTTTGGGCGTTGCTTTCCGCGGTATTCGCAGCGATGACGGCCATTTTTGCGAAGGTCGGTCTCGCTGGGGTCGATTCCGATCTCGCGACCTTGGTGCGGACCGGGATCATCGCTGTGGTTTTGGCTGCGTTCGTGATAGCCACGGGGAAGTGGGCCAACCCGATGACACTTCCCGCGAAGACACTGTGGTTTCTGTTGCTCTCTGGCCTTGCAACGGGGGCGTCGTGGGTCTGTTACTTCCGCGCTTTGAAGGTGGGGGAGGCTTCAAAGGTAGCCCCGGTCGACAAACTGAGCCTCGTGCTGGTGGCGGTCTTTGCGGTGCTGTTTCTCAACGAGCGGCCATCAGGCCGTGAATGGCTGGGGATAGTCATGGTCGGTGTCGGCGTGCTGGTGTTGGCTCTGAAACGTTGATCGAACGTTTACTTGACTTCACCGCAGTCGGCGATCACCACCTCGGCACTCGTCTTCCCGCTGCCGGAACCGACCTTCTCGATCGCCTTGACGACGTCCATCCCCTCGACCACGTTTCCGAACACGACATGCTTGCCGTCGAGCCACGGCGTGGCAACGGTGCAGAGAAAGAACTGCGAGCCGTTGGTGTTGGGGCCGGCATTGGCCATGCTCAGCACGCCGGCGCCGGTGTGCTTGAGCTGGAAATTCTCGTCGGCGAACTTCTCCCCGTAGATCGATTTTCCGCCGGTGCCGTTGTGGTTGGTGAAGTCGCCGCCCTGACACATGAACTCGGTGATCACGCGGTGGAACGACGATCCCTTGTAGCCGAATCCCTTCTCGCCGGTGCAGAGGGCGCGGAAGTTCTCGGCAGTCTTCGGCACCACGTCGGCCCGGAGCTCGATGACCACGCGGCCGGCCGGCTTGTCGCCAATGCTGATGTCCATGAAGCAACGCGGGTTCTTGTTGTCGGCAGCGGTCACGTGAGATCCTCCAAATCCAAGGTGTGTCAGGGCAAGGGCGGCACCGGCCATCGACAGAATGGTCCGTCGGGAGAGCATGTGCGTTCGAACGAGCATGGCAGAACATTCCCGTAGGTATCTTGCAGGACGCATGGCAGCGGTCGCTGGGCAGGAAGCACCTGCCCGTCCGCGGAAGCCAATTGCCGGGAGGAGATTATGGGTGAATCTCCTCCCGGCGAAAAGTGCTGTCGTTTTTCCGGGTGCATCGGCGACGGATGATCAGAGCGTGACCGGCTCCGGAGCACCGATCACGTCCTGCAGGCCGACCGGCATTGCGACCGGTTCCTGCAGCGTTGCGAGCACCTCGCGATACCGCTCGAGGTGCTCCTTCATCTCCGAGACGAGCATCGGATCGGACCGCATTGCGGGAGACGCATCACAGACCGCCCGCCAGGCCCGGAAGCCCTCCTCGTAGGCATCCTTCGCGAGGCTGAACTGGGCAAGCATCACATCGTAGTCGGCCCGCCAGATCGCGGCACGAGCCTGCAGCCCAGTCGGGCTCGCTCCGACGGCACACGCCGCCTTCCAGTGGTCGTAGCCCACGATGTCACGGTACTTCCCGATGAGTGCCGCCCCTTTGCGGGCAGGAAGTCTTCGAGGGCGACGATCCGCTCCTCCTCGCTTTCACGCATCCAAAGCCGGATCACGCGGCCATCGCTCGTCGCGATCGGGAGCAGTGAGAGTTTCCGGATCTCGTCGCCCGCAGCCTGCCATGCGGCACGGGTCGAGTCGTCGAACGCCGGCGGTTTTCAGCCACAGCATCGCGCGTCAGACAGAATAAAAAAGCAACGTGATATCCACACGGAAAAAGGAATCCACGGCGAAATGAGGTCGCACGCGGGCGTCGGGCCGCAACGGGACAGTTGGTATGACCGGGTCGCCGAAAATACCGGCCTGTTTCTATGAGAGAATAAAGCGAGCGGTGCCAGGCCGTCGCCCCGCCCGGCCTCGGCCTCATTCTCACGTCATCGTGGCGGCCTCACCCAATGGTTTCCTGCCATGAAACACCAATCGGGAGCCGAAGCGGAAGTCCTTGACGCCGTCATCGTGGGAGGTGGGCTGGGGGGCGTTGTCATGCTCGCTGAAGCCGTTCAGCAGCGATACACGAGGATGCTGCTGCTCGAACGTGCCGCGTCGCTCGGAGGACTGTGGGCACGCGTCCCACCGTGGCAGACCATCCAGAACCATCCACTCGATTTTTGTATCCAGGGATTTACCACGCGCAAGAGCGTGTGGTACGCACGCGACGTCCTGCATTTCATCGAGGAGTATGCGCGTGTGCAGAACCTGCAGCCATTCATTCGATGTTCCCACGACGTGGTTGGTGGTTCATGGTCGGATGCGGAAGGGTGCTGGGTGCTCGATATCCGGCACGGTGCCGGCAGCCGAGAGGTCATGCGCTGCCGCAAGCTTGTGCTCTGCACGGGAAGGCACGCCACGCCCATCGTGCCCCCGATCGACACTGACGGTAGCGTGCCGATGGTTCATTCGAGCCAGTTCCACCGATGGGAGGAGACGAGGGGGAAAACAGTCGTCGTGGTTGGCGGCGGAGCGTCGGCTCTGGATCTCTCCGTGAACGTCCTTCGTGCGCAGGAAAACGACGACCCTCGCGGACAGTTGCACTGGGTGGTTCGGTCACCCCGATTCTTTTCCGGTTCCGACTTTCTTCGCGTGTGGCCGATGACGATTCTTCAATTACTTTTTGGCATGACGGTGAGCACGTTTATCCTCAATGCCGCCATCAACGCTCATGCCACGGTCACGTTTGGGCGGCGAGGGCTCCGCTCCTGGCTGCCACCGCGGCGATTCGACCTCCGCGACGACCAGTATGTGCCTGGCCGAAGTTCTCTGCTGAAAAACTCGCGGCGAATTCGCCGGCACTCGGGAGTCGGGATCGAGACCGTTCGGGAACGGTCCGTGACGCTGACGGACGGCACCATCATCGATGACGTCGACCTCCTGCTGCTGGGAACCGGCTACGCCCGTCCCACGCATCCGGCCGGGGTCGGCACGCTCGCCGGCCTCTCTCTGAAAAGCTGCGCTGCCGACGAACATCAGGGGCGTCTCTTCCTCGTGGGGGAAGAGTTGCTCGACACGACAGGGGCGGCGCCCGCTCTCTATCACGTCTTCAGCCGGGTGTTTTGGACGCTCGTGCGCGACGAGCAGTGTCTTCAGCATTTGCCACTCCTGGATGCGGCGACGACTCGCTCACCCAGGAATCTCAACAACATGGACGTCGTCAACCACATCGTCTCTCTGGCGAGCGGCAACCGTGTCCTGCGGCCTGCCATCCGGAGTATCTTTCCGTTTTTTACGTGGAGAGTCAGGACGTGTTGCGTCTTCATCTATTACTCGTGGCTGTATCGCACCACGGTGTTTTTTTCTGATCGTGTGCTGGGCCACATGATGAGCCTCGACGACACTGCGCACCATGGGCCCCACCAAACAGGAACAGACCAGCACCTGCGTGGCTAGGCGGCCATGAAGAGGCCGCCCGAAGGTTTTCCCGAGTGTTCCGAGTCGGCGGACTCGCGGGGTGAATGCGAAACGAATGTGTGGCTGACTGTTTGTACGCGGAGCAGGCAGGTATCATGCTCGCGTCGGCTGCTGGATGATGGATGATGACGGAAGCATTCGACGGCGTCACGCTTTCACGAGAGGACAACCCATGCCGGTGCCGCACGCCTCGCGACGCGAGTTTCTCCTCCAGTCGGTGGGCGGGGTCGGCGCCATCGTGACGGCACAGGCGGCCGCAGGGGCCGCGGGTGACGGTGTGGCCCAGACTGCCCCGGCCCAAGCCCCGGAGCCCGATGGCCCCGTGCCGGTGGTCACGCCCGTGCCGGGCGAGCCGTTCGTCCATGCCGGACCACTCGTCGGGCATGTCGGCGACACCACGGCCCGACTCTGGGCGAAGGCTTCGAACGCGTGCGGCCTCGGCTTCCGGATCGGCGAGGATCCTTCGCTTGCCGACGGGCGGATCATCGACGGGCCGAAAGTCGCCGAGGCCGAGTCGTTCACCGGGCAGGTGGAGGTTCGCGAGTTGCGGCCGGCAACCCGCTACCACTACTGCCCGCTGCTCGACGGCCGGCCGGCGCTCACGCGGCCCTACCCGTCGTTCGTCACGGCCCCAGCGGCTGGCACTCGCGGGCGGTTGCGGGTGGCGTTTGGTGCGTGCGTGGGGCGGCGTGCCGTCCATGCCGCCGCCACGTTCGGCGAGATGGCCGCCCGGAAGAATTTCGACCTGCTGCTGATGCTGGGCGACAACCACTATGGCGACACGACCGATCCGGCGAAGCTCCGCGACTACTACCACATGATGCGCACGGTCGACGGCTTCACGCGGCTCATCCGCGAGGTCCCGACCTACGCCGTCTGGGACGACCACGACTACGGCCCCAACAACTCCGACGGAACGCAGCCGGGCAAGGAGAACTCGCTGCGGGTCTTCCGGCAGTGGTGGGCCAACCCGGCTGCCGGCGAGCCGGGGAATCCCGGCTGCTACTTCCGGTTCCAGCGGGAGGACGTCGAGTTCTTCATGCTCGACGTGCGGTATTATCGAACCCCCAACGACGCGGCTGACGGCCCCACCAAGACGATGCTCGGTGCGAGACAACTCGCATGGCTGCTCGACGGACTGGCCGGCTCGTCGGCCCCTTTCAAAGTCGTTGCCGGCGGCAGCGAGTGGCAGACGCTCACGCAGCCCGACTGCTGGTCGTCCTTCGCCCGCGAACGGCAGCAGATCTTCGATTCCATCACGAGCCGCGGCATCGAGGGAGTCGTGCTGCTCTCCGGCGACCGACACTTCACCGCCGGCTACCAGGTGCAGGGCAGGCACCTCGAGTTCACCAGCGGCCCGATCGGCAGCGGCAACATTACGCTCAAGCCCAACCCCGAGCGGTTCACTGGAGCCGACGAGGGAAAACTCTGGACCGTGCTCGATCTCGACACAACCGACAGGCCGCCCCGTCTGGCCTACGAGATCTGGCAGACCGGAGGCGGACTGCTCGAACGCCGGGAACTGACCTACAGGCAGGTCTGCGGCAGAGAGACGATCCCGCCGTCGCCATTTCCCTTGGTGCCCGTCAGGATGGAAGCGAAGCAGGGCCGCTGAACGGTCGGCGGCACTCGGGTGATCCCGATGCCGATCGGCGAGCAGTTGCCCAAAGATCTGCTGAAGGATTCGACCTGAAGAGCGACTTCAAGAGGCCGTGATGTTTCGCGCGCGTGGCCGGTGTTTCACGCATTTTCTTGCGATCGGGCAAGGCATGCTATTTCGGTATCGCCCCGTGGCCTGGCTGCATGGTATTTCCCCCCCTCGCGGATAGTGGCTCCGAGGGTGATCGCCATGCGTGGCTGGATATTGCTCATTGTGGTGGTGTCGACGCCGATGCTCAGCGGCTGCGGCGTGCTGTCGAAGTCCGATGCGACGAGGAGTAGCTGGCTGGAGCGGGCGCGGCGGCAGTTGGCCCAGACCGCCCGGGATGTTCAGGCCGACCTGGATTTCCACGAGAACGAAGGACTCGAGGCCTTCGACTCGAAGGCCGTTCAGCAGGTAAACGCCATGCGTGGCGAGATGAACGGCGAGGCCGATATCACCCACTAGCGCACATGCCGTTTTGGTGTATGCGCCGGCTTCGGAGCAGGTGATCGCTCCGAATCTCAGATGGAGATCTGTTCGCCGATCTCCATCACCTGATCGGCCGGCATGCCGTAGCGTTTCTCCTCGCGGACGGCATTTCGCTTGAGGTAAGCGAAGATTGCCTCGGGGATCAGTTCCAGGCGACCGCCTTCGTGCGGCGTGATCTCGGAGTGGCCGATGAAGAACGTGGCCGTGTCGGGATCGAGCGGGATCTTTTCGGCGGCGGCCACTTTGCGCAGAAATGGCACGAGCAGCGGCTGCTCCATGTAGCCAAAGCGGACGGCAACAAAGTAAAATCCGTCACCGAGCCGTTCCACGGTGTAGCGCGGGCCGGTGGTGATCTCGGGCTGCGGGTCGTCGATCACCTGCAGGAGCACGACTGTCTCGTGGAGCGATCGCGACCGCTCCACGTAGTGCACAAGCACCGGCGGCGTGTGGGTGCGGCTGTCGGCCAGGAAGACCGCCGAGCCGGGCACCCGCGAGACGATCGATTGTTTGAGTTGCGGCCACTCCTTTTCGAAGGGGCCATGCTGGCTGGAATACTGGGCCATCACCGCCGTGCGGCCGTGGCTCCAGATCAGCATCGCCGCGATCAGCGCCGCCCCGATCAGCATCGGCACATAGCCGCCGTCGAAGAACTTGAACATGTTCGCCAGCAGGAATGGGATATCGACTCCCAGGAAGAGGGCGAGGGTGCCCAGCGATGCCCAGCGGCTCCAGCCCCAGGTGTGGCGGATGACGAGGTAGTAGAGGATCGACGTCACCACCATCGTGCCGGTGACGGCCAGGCCGTAGGCCGCGGCGAGCTTCACCGACTCACGAAACGTGAGCACGAGCGCCAGGCAGCCGACCCCGAGGAGCACGTTGACCTCGGGGATGTAGATCTGCCCCTCGTTGTCGTAGGCGGTGTGACGGATCGTCACGCGGGGCAGGAAGCCCAGCAGCATCGCCTGCCGCGTCAGCGAGAACGCCCCGGAGATGAGTGCCTGGGAGGCGATGACGGTGGCAAGGCTGGCGAGGATCACCAGCGCGTAGGTCGCCGGACCGGCTGGCACCATGGCATAGAACGGGTTGGCCGCCGCCGTCGGATCCCGCAGCAGGAGCGCCCCCTGGCCGAAATAGGAGAGTACCAGTGACGGCAGCACGAGCCACAGCCAGGCCCGGCGGATGGGCTTCAAGCCGAAGTGCCCCATGTCGGCATAGAGCGCCTCGCCGCCGGTCACCACGAGCACCACGGAGCCGAGGATGAGCAGACCGTGCAGGCCGTGTCGGAGGAAGAACTCGACGGCATACCAGGGGTTGATCGCGGTGAGCACGGCGGGCTCGCGGACGAGCTGGTTCACCCCCAGAGCGGCCAGCGTGAAGAACCAGACGAGCATGATCGGTCCAAACAACCGGCCCACGATTCCCGTGCCCGCCCGCTGGATGGAAAACAGCGCGAGCAGGATCACGCAGGTGATCGGCACCACCCCATCCTTGAGGGCCGGGCTGGCCACCGCCAGGCCCTCCACGGCGCTGAGCACGGAGATGGCCGGCGTGATCACGCCGTCGCCATAGAGCAACGCGGCGCCCATCACGGCCAGGAGCGTCATGCCCGACACGCCGCCGATACCGCCTGGCCCGGTGCGATAGCGTTCGGGCACGAGTGCCAACAGCGCCAGGATGCCCCCTTCGCCATTGTGGTCGGCCTGCATCACGAACATCACGTATTTGATGGTGACCACGATGATCAGCGCCCAGAACATCAGCGACAGGATCCCGAACAGGTCGAGCCGGTCGAAGGCCTCGCCGCGCGAGGAGGCGACGTGGAGGCACTCCTTGAGCGTGTAGAGGGGGCTCGTGCCGATGTCACCGAAGACGATGCCGAGCGAGCAGAGCGCGAGCTGCCAGATGCCGGCGGGCCGCCCGTGCCCCGCATGAGCGGAGTTGCCTGCGGCGTGGCTTGACTCGGGCGCGTTCATCTGGAGTTCCTGCGGTACATGCCGAAGGGGAATGAGGCGGACAGGTATCGGGCGGCTGGCGCGACACCCGCGCCGGCAGAGAATACCATACGCCCGCGCGATCACCGCGCTGCAGGTCAGGCGGTCCGTGCGGCCTCGGCCATTCGCCGCTGCACGCATTCGGCCAGTGCGCGACGGATGAAGGTGAGCTTATTGGAGATGGTCTTCGGGGCACAGCCCTGCCGGCGGGCGACATCGACGACCTGCACGCCATCGGTGTAGATCGCCTTCACGAGTTGGCGGCTCGCGGCGTCGTTGAGTTCGTCGTTGAGCGCGGCATTGAAAAGCCGGTGCCATTCGCGGTGATCGGGTGGATTGGTCATGTGGCGCGACGGATGAAGCGGCGTTTGTTGTGGATCGGTCGTCGTCCCAATAAAGTATGTACGCTGCCCGCCGCCACTTCCCGGAATTTCCCGGGAGACCGTGGGGCCGGCTCGCCGATCGGCCGGGCGGAAATCCTTTGCGGTGCGGAACGAACGCGATATGAACCAACTGTGGCTGCTCGTCGCGGTGCCGTTGGCCATCGGCCTCGAATGGTCTGATGCCCATCCGACGGTCGTGTTCTGTGCATCGCTCGTCGGGATCCTCCCGCTCGTCGGCATCATGGGCACCGCCACGGAGCGGCTCGCTTCGAAACTTGGGCCCACGATCGGCGGGCTGCTCAACTCGACGCTGAACAACCTGCCCGAGCTGATCATCGGTGGCGTCGCCCTCGCTCATGGCCTTGCCGGCGTGGTGAAGGCCTCGCTCACCGGGGCCATTCTCGCCAACCTGCTCGTCAGCTTCGGTCTGGCGCTCGTCACCGGTGGGATGCGGCACGGCGAGCAGCATTTTGACTCGCGGCGACTGCGGATCAGCGCATCGATGCTCATGATCTGCGCGTTCGGCTTCATCGTGCCGGCCGTTTTCAGCCTCGGCACGCCCGACGGCACCCGCGACCTCTCTCTGGAGATGTCGGTCGTGCTCGTGGCGCTCTACGGCATCAATGTGGCGGTGACACTGTTTTCGCGGAGTGGTGGAACCGGG
>JAPLNQ010000186.1:2205-10722 GCA_026401075.1 Planctomycetia bacterium | reverse complement strand
GGGGGCATAACTTACGGCCACGGGGGCATAACCCTCGCCCACGCCCCCTGGCGAGTCAGTCGGCATTGCCCCTCGGTTGGACTCGTCCTAACCCTCGCCGAGAAAATTCGGCCGTAGTCTGTAGCTACCCGACTCGAGCTGCTTGAGGATGCCGATGAGTTGACCTGTGGCGTCGAGGGCGGCGACGGCAGGAGCGTTGTTCTCAGGGAACTGCAGCAGCCCACCTCGAACAGCGGTCGCGAGCAGATCGCTATCGAGCACCATGCTCGGCAGATGAGCGACGGCAGTCGCGCTAGGCAACAGCCTCACCCGAGCCGTGTCGGGCGTGATCGCGTCGAGCGGGATGCTCTCCACACATGAAAAAGGCCCAACCGCCGTCCGCACGAGCGACTCCATCACGGCCTTCGTGCCGAGGCTTTCGGCGAGGTCGCGGCCAAGCGCCCGCACGAACGTGCCCGACGAGCACTCGATCTCGACCGCCAGCCGCGGCCACTCGTAGCCCGTGATCTCGAGCCGATGAATCCGCACAGGCTTCGATTCGAGCACAACAGGCCGACCCTTCCGCGCCAGCCGGTAGGCCCGCTTACCATCAACGTGCACCGCAGAATAGTCGCAGGGCCGCTGGAGGATGTCGCCGCGAAACGCGGCCGCCGCTGCCTCGATCTCCGCGGCCGACGGACGGACAGGCTGCTCCTCTTCCTCGACCGGCGTCTCGAGATCGTCCGATGGGCTCGAGCGGCCCAAGAGAAACGTGGCGGCATAGTGCTTCGTCAGGTCGTGGAGATAGTCGACGAGCTTCGTCGCGTGGCCAACGCAGACAACGACCACGCCGCTGGCGAGCGGATCGAGCGTGCCGGCATGGCCGACCGACTTCATGCCCAGGGCCCGCGCCACCACGTCGACGACATGGCGAGACGACACGCCGACAGGCTTGTCAACCGGGATCACACCCGTGAATGGGAAACGCATACAGCTCCGCGATCTCCTCAGGGCGTCGTCCGGCCACCCGCAGCCGCTCGCGCAGCCGCGCGGGATCGTCCACCGCACCTGCAACGAGTCTGTCGAACTTGAGCGCCACGACTGCGGCCGTTTGATCGGCATCGGATCGCGCATGCCCGAGCGGATACCGCACGAGCCCGCCGCCGAGGAGCCCGAGCGAATCGTGGTCGATCTCGACGCTCGTGGGGATGCCATCGGGATAGAGGGCGTCGTATTCCACGCCACCATGCTCGATCGTGATCCGCTCGATGAGACTCCGAACATCCGCGTCAGCGATCGCCGCGTCGGAATAATCATCCGGCAGGAGCATCAACGACTCCCAGCCCGCGGCATGCCCCGCGGCCGCGGCCGCACGGGCCTTGAGGAGCGTCTTGGCGAGGATGAACGGGAGCGAATGATCGGCCGACTGCCGGGTGGTGGGCGTCCGCTTGGCCGGATCGGCGATGATCGAATAGGCCGGTTCGTAGATCTTCACGCGGATCGCCCGAATTCGGCTCAGGTCGCGTGCCACCTCGGGACTGGCTGCACACGCATCGACGATCGCCTGCAGCGCGCCGGCCGACTGATGCTCATACAGCCCGAGCTTGAAGTGCATGGCATGGATCGCGAAAGCGTCGCCGCTCAGCCCGAGTTCCAGATCGAACGGGCTCTGTCCATTGGGGCAGGGCTCGTTGAGTCGATAGATCGCAAGCGGATTGCGAAACACGTCGCGGGGCCCCAGGAAGCCGGCGAGCGCCCGTCGGGCGCTCATCACGGCCACCTCCGCCGAGAGCGCGGCCGACGCTCCCTTGCTATCCGAGAGCTGGTGGCCAGCCCGGATCGCCCGAAAAGGCACATAGTGCGCGACCACCATGCCGATCGCCGACTCGATCTGCTCGACCGTGCCGCCGACCGCCGCCGTAAAAGCCGCCGCACAGGCGACGGCGCCGTGATGGACATGATCGATCGAGTATTTCCGGAGCGCGAAGACTTCGGCAAGCCGGCCACGGATCTCGTCGATGAGCAGCATCACGCGGAGCGTGGCGTCGCCATCGAGGCCCGCCTCCCGCGCGGCGGCAACCGCCACGGGATAGAAATCGTTGTGGCCAAACTCGCCGGCGATGCGGCCCTTGGCGGCGTCGTAGCCGAAGTTTGTGCCATTGGAATCCCACTCGCGGACGGCCGAGGCGTTGGCGGCGACCGCCTTTTCCACCGCGCAGGGCCGCGCTGAGCCGAGACAGATGCCGCCCCGACTGCCGGCTGAGGCCGGCGTTCCGAGCGCCTCGCGCCGAAGCACTGTCGGCGCATTGGCCCGGTGTGCCAGGGCCGACACGCCGCAGCCGACGCTATCGAGATGAAATTGCTCCACCCGGTCGAGCGTCGCCCGCCCGATGCCAACGTCCGTTGTTCTGCCCGTCGCCGTGGGCGACCGGAGAAAGTCGAGGCAATAACGGGCCAGACCGACCGCCTGGTTCTCTGTCCGCGGCAGCAGGACGGTCGTCCCCGCCAGGGGTTCTCTGGCCGCTGATCGCGTGGTCGTCGATGTCGTCATGGTGCTGCGAAGGGGTCGTGAGTGACGAGGTGAAAGGGCCGCAGTTGTACACAAGCTCCCGGATTCAGGAATCGGACCATGCCGATCAGCGCCCCAAATGGATACACTGATGGCATCATGAATCCGACCCAACTCGGCCCCTACGAGATCCGGTCCCGGCTTGGCCGCGGCGGCATGGGGGCTGTCTACGAGGCGGTTGACACGACGACCGGTGACACGGTCGCCGTCAAGGTGCTCGCATCGCATCTGGCCGACGATCCGGGAGTGCGGTCACGGTTCGATGCCGAAATCGATGTCCTCAAGAATCTGCGGCATCCCGGGATCGTCAGATTGCTCGCATTCGGCGAGCAGGACGACCAGCCCTTCTTCGCGATGGAACTGGTCCGGGGTAAGAGCCTCGAACAGCTTCTCCGCAGCGGGCGGCGGTTCACCTGGCGGGAGACGGTCGCCGTGGCGTTCGAGATCACGCGGGCCCTCAAAGTCGCACACGACCACGGCGTCGTGCACCGAGACCTGAAGCCGGCGAACCTGCTCGTGGCGGAGCCCACGCCCGGTGCGGAAGAGCCGCTGACGGGCATGGCGGACAGTCCAGGAACCGGGACTGCTATGCCCGGGACCGGGACCGCAGGCGGTCATACCGAGCGGATCACCGTGAAGCTAGCCGACTTCGGCATCGCGAAGCTGTTCGGAGGCGTCTCCCACACGGCGCTGGGCCATGTCGTGGGCACTGCCGAATACATGGCGCCGGAACAGGCCACCGGCAGGCAGGCCGACCACCGAGTCGACCTCTACGCCCTGGGGCTGGTGATGTATGCGATGTTGACCGGATCACCACCATTTCGCGGCACGCAGCTGACCGAAGTGATCGACAAGCAGCGGCGTGCGATACCGCCCCGTGTGGCGACGCTCGTGCCCGACGTGCCCGCGGAACTCGACGAGCTCATCGCCCGCCTGCTTTCCAAAGAACCTGCGCAGCGGCAGGCCGCCTGCTCGCCGCGATCGGGACGGTGCATCCGCCGGCCCAGGCCGCGGCTACGGCCGCCGATCAGCCTCACGGCCCGGGCGGTGCTCAGCCATCACCGGCTCGAGGTGCGGCAGTGGGGCCAACGGCCCACGAGCGGAGCAACAAGGCCACGCGGCCCGTCGACGCCGTAGGCCAACCAGGCACTGCCACCCCGCCCGGGAAACCACCCGCCCGTCGCGACATCCTCGACCAGATCGACCTGCTGGCCCCCACCCAGGACCTTCCGGCACCGATCGCACCAGCGCCACCGCCACCGTCGGCCAAGCAGCAGCCAAAGCAGCCACCCGCAGCAGTGCCCGTCGGTCGGGCTCCCCGGCCCATGGCTGGCAGCACGGCCATCACGCAGGACCTCACAGGCCGGAGCATCGTGCCCCACACAGCCGCGTCGGCTTCCCCGGCGGCCCACTCCCGCCGGCCCACCGATGTGGCTTCGGCGACGACACAGGTCGATCGCAGCCAGCGAAATCAGTTCACCACCGTCGCGGAATTCGAGCGGGCCGCCGCCGAGAAGGAGAGTCGCGAGCAGCGTTGGCAGCTCTTGTGGCAGGGGCTCACGGCAACCGTCGTCGCTGTCGCACTCGCCGGAGTTGTCTGGTTCTTCATGCAGGCGCCATCGGCCGACCAGTTGCATAACCGGATCGTCGCCGTTGCCGACGACGAACATGGCGATCTGCGTGACGTTCGCAACGAGATGGATCGCTTTCTGGCCACGCATGCCGACGACCCGCGGGCGGGCCGGATTCGTGACCTCAAACTCACGCTCGACCTCGATCTCCTCGAACGACGGGCTCGGCGTCGATCGCGGAGCGACAAGGGGCTCACGCCCCTCGAACGCGACTACCGCGCGGCCATGAACAACGAGGAGAAGGGGCCGTCGGCCTGCGTGAAGGCGCTCGAGGCGATGCTCGCGGTGCACGCGTCTGACGCCGCGACCGGTTCCCCCTCGGAAGCAGACGCTGGCGCCGAGGCCAGCCTCTGGCTCGCACTCGCCCGACCTCGCACTCGCCCGCCGGAAGGTCGAACAGCTCCGTCCGCAGGCTCTCGCCGAGCAACCGGACGACGCCAGGCGGATTGGCGAATTACTGGCCGAGGCCGCCTCGCTCGCCACGAGAGCCGACTTCGTCAACGACGAGACCGCGTGGAAGAAGCTGGCCGCACAACGCCGCGCGATCCTCGAAAACATCGTCGAGGTGTATGCCGGAAGGCCCCATGCCATGGAAGCGGTGGGGTTCGCCACCCGGGAACTCGCCGACAAGTCATCCACCCCCGCATCAGGCACACCTGGAACCAACTGACACCATGCCCACCGCCCCCCGACCGCCCCACGAAGCCCATGCCGACCGCCGCACCGCCAGCCGCGCCGCGTTTGAACGCGCCCGCGCGGCCATCCCTGGCGGCGTCAATTCACCGGCACGGGCCTTTGGAGGCGTGGGCGGTGAGCCGATCTTCTTTGCGAGCGCACGCGGGCAGCATCTCACCGACATCGACGGCAACACCTACCTCGACTACATCGGCTCATGGGGGCCGATGATCCTCGGCCATCGGCACCCTCGAGTGATTGCCGCGATCGAGACAGCGCTCCAGACGGGCACGAGCTACGGCGCGCCGACCGAAGCGGAGAGCCGGCTGGCCGAGCTGATCATCGGCGCCGTGCCGAGCATCGAGAAGGTGCGGATGGTGAGTTCCGGCACCGAGGCGACGATGAGCGCCGTGCGACTCGCGCGGGGATTCACCGGCCGCGACAAGCTGATCAAGTTCGCCGGCAACTACCACGGCCATGCCGACAGCCTGCTGGTGGCCGCAGGGTCGTCGGCCGCAACGCTCGGCGTGCCGAATTCCCCCGGCGTGACGGCCGGCACGGCGCAGGACACGATCGTGCTCGAATACAACGATCCTGAGCAGCTCGAGGCCGCGTTTTGCACGGGTGGCGACACCATCGCCGCCGTCATCATGGAACCGGTGGTCGGCAACATGGGGCTGGTCGTGCCGACGCAGGAGTTTCTCGACGCCGCGAGGCGGCTGACGCACACGCACGGAGCGCTTTTGGTCTTCGACGAGGTGATGACCGGCTTCCGGTTGTCGCTCGGCGGCGCGCAGCAGATCCTGGGCGTCACGCCCGACCTCACCACACTCGGCAAGATCGTCGGCGGCGGACTGCCGCTGGGCGCGTACGGTGGCCGCCGTGACGTGTTGAACCACGTGCTCCCGGCGGGCAAGGTCTTTCAGGCCGGCACACTCTCCGGCAATCCGCTGGCAGTCGCGGCAGGCACGGCTACGCTCGAAGAACTCCGCGAGCATTCGCCGTATGCCCAGCTCGAACGGCACGGCGCCCTGCTCGAGCAGGGCTTCCGCGCCGCCGCGGCCAAGGCCGGCGTGCCGGTGTGGGTCGCCCGCGTGGGCAGCATGATGACGATGTTCTTTCAGCGAGGGTCGCAGCCCGTGCCGGTGACTGGCTGGAAGACCGCATCCCAGAGCGACACCGACCGCTACGGGAGGTTCTTCTGGGGCATGATCGATCGAGGCATCTATCTGCCGTGCAGCCAATACGAGGCTCTCTTCTTCTCGAGCATGCATACCGACGCCGACATCGAGGCGACGGTCAAGGCCGCCGAAGACGTGCTCGGCGAGATCGCGGCAGTGTGATTGCCGTGCTTGCTCCGGGCTTTTCCGGCAAGCTATCCCGTCGCTCACGCTCAGGGCTTTTATGCGGCGGTCAACGCTCGGCTGACAACACGTTGATCACCGCCGGCACCGAGGCCTGATTGCCGTCGGCCGTGGTGCGGAGATGAAAGAGCCGGCGGCACGGCTTCGCGATCGGCGCCGCCGTGATGAAGAACTCCCGCTCGTCCTGTCCCTCGACGATCAGCAGGCCGTTGAGCCCGATGTTGTCCACGAACACGCCGTAGGGCAGGTTGCGGCCCGAGTCGGCGCCGCCCAGTTCGATCCGCCCGTCAAAGTCGTGCCGCTGGGCCTTGACCCTCGCCGTGATCGTCTGTCCCGGGCGAATCGAAAACTCGAGCGGCCCGCCCGACGGCGGCGCTACCGACGCGGCGTTGTCGCCCGACGTGATTTCCACCGTGACCTTCGGCTTCTCCGCGAGTTGGATGTCGCCAAGCGAGCCAGTTGCCTGCGTCACGTCACGGCCGGCGATGATGGCCGTCGCCTTCACTACCACGGCCTTGTCAGCCTCCTCGTCAGGCGCCACCGCATCGGCTGAGGCCGAGAAAACACCGATCGCCTGCCGCTGCCCGGCCTCGATCTCGACAGGACCGTGAAACGTAAAGCCCGCCGGCAGGTTCTCCAAGGCAATTTGAATCGGCCCTTCAAATCCCTCCGAACGCGTGGCGGTGAATGTCAGTTCGCGGCCGCTGCCGGGGCTCACCTTCGGGTCCTTGCCACCCAGTTCGATGCTGAACGAGGGCTGCGGCGAACGGATCGTGAGCGTGTAGCGATAGTCGTCAGGCTTCGATGCCGACCCCGCTCCACGGACGTCCGTGAGTCGGACGACATAGTCGCCGTCTGCCGGTGGCGTAAAGAGGATCTGCGAGTCGGCACCGAATCGCTGCGTCGCCTCGTCGTCGTTCTCGTAGAACACGCGGAACACAGGCAAGCCGTTGGGGGCGGGCGTCGTTCCGGGAGGCAGTGGCTGCACGATCCATACCGGCTCGCCCAAGGCGTGCGTGACGGCCGACGTGCCGAAAAACGTCCGTCGGCTGCCGCTGCCGGGATAGACCACGTAGCCCGAGTCGGGCCCCTGCGGATACCGCCAGAGCCTGACGACCTCGCCGTTCGCGTAGAGATATTCGTCTAACTCCATCTCCATCCAGTTCTGGAGCCGGAAGTCGCCCGACTGGGTCGAGTCCTTGCCACGGAACGTGAACCATGAATCGCGGGTCGCCTGCAGGACGACCTGCACGACGGGTTGGCCGGCGGCATCGAGCACCTCGATCCGCGAATCGAGGAGCGACTTCGACCGCGCGGCATCCACCTCGATCAGGAGCGGCACTCCACGCTGCGATGCGAACCGAAAGCAGTCGGCATCGCCCGGCCTGCCAATCGTGCCCTTGATTTCAACGGGCAGGGAGACTGCCATGGCCTGCTGTGGAGCGTCGTTGGGCTCATGCTCAGCCTCCGCCGATGCGCTCGCAGCGGCCGCCGGCGGCAACGACGAACCGCCGGCACCCTCAGCGGCCCCGGCCATCGAACCCGTGACCGGATCGACCACCACCGTCAAGACGTCGAGTGAACCATCCATTCGGCCGACTCCGAAACGCCCGTCGGCCAGGGCGACGACCGCGGAGATCTGGTCCGGCTGCCGTGGGTAGTCGTGCTCGAGCACGAGATCGGGCACGCTCCAACACTTGAGCGACCGATCTTCCGCGGTGGTGAGCAGGTGCCTCCCGTCGGCCGAAAGCCCGATGGCAACGATCGGGCTCTCGTGTGCAAACCGGGAATGGAGTGGCGGATTGATCGTCGGGGCATCGACCGACACAAGCTTCCAGAGATGGATCCGTTTGTCGCGGCCCCCGCCGATCACGTGCTTCCCGTCGGGCGTGAACGTGACGGTAAACATCTCCCCCTGCGGCTGATTGAGCGTGTCGAGCCGCACGCCGTCGCTGGTCCGCCAAAGCTTGATCGTCTCGTCGGCGCTCGCCGACCCGAGCAGTTTTCCACTCGGGTGCCAGGCGAGGTCGAAGATCGCCCCGTTGTGGACGTCGATCGAACGAAGCAGTGACCCATCGGCCACGTTCCAGAGTTTGAGCGAGCGGTCATAGCCCGCAGTGGCGAGCAGTTTCCCGTCGGGCGAGAATTCAGCGTCATAGAGCACGTCGCGGTGGCCGCCGAACGAGCGGATCAGGCTGCCTGTCGCCGTATCGCGAAGTTCGGCCACACCGGAGAGGCCGGCCACGCCACCAGCGACGACGAACGCCTTGCCATCCGGACTGAAGTGCCCCGCATTCGC
>JAPLNQ010000186.1:0-2191 GCA_026401075.1 Planctomycetia bacterium | reverse complement strand
ACCGCATTCGCCTTCCACGGAAGGTCTATGGCTGCCATCTGGCCTGGTGGCACAGCCGCTCCGCTGGCCGAAGCGGGCACGACCATGAGCCCACGGCCGCGGACAACGGCCACGCGGCCGCCGTCGGGCGTGACCGCCGCGGCGGTCACCGGCATCGCTCCCACGTGCGGTGGCAGTTTCGGAACGACCAGCGACTCGAGCAGCGACACGTCGGCGACGGGCGCTGTCGCACCGGCCGCGATCCAAGCCTCGAGGACGGCCCGGTCGGCCGCCGGCACCTGTGGCTCGTCATCGGGCGGCATGTGATCCCCTTCCTTGCTGAGGATTCGCTGGATCATGACCGACGCGGCACTGTCACCCGGCACGACCGGGTCGCCCGATTCAGCGCCACCCTTACGGAGCGATGCGAACGTCTCGACGGACAGTTCACCCTCTTTGTCGCGGTCGTTGTGACATCCGGAGCAGTAGGTCCGCAGGATCGGCGTGATATCACGTTCGTACGAAGGCGCCGCCGCATGGCAATAACCGGAGACCGCAGCCACGCTCATGAAAACTCCAACGGCGACGCGCCGCCTGGCCCACAATCGCACGTATTCCGTCATGACGCCACCCGCATTCGTTGGAATTGAATCTCTCGGTCGTTGAATCCGTGAGGGACTGCCCATGCCCTGAGAGCCGGCCTTGCTGACCAGCGAAGACATGGATGTCGAAGCGCAGTCAGCATGGAGTGAGCGAAGGCCAGGATGGCCGTAGCGAACGTCCGGCGACGGGGCGTGGGCAGTCCCGAACCGTTCCTAAAACTCTGGACGTACTGGCCAAAAAACCTTGGGATAATGGTCACCGGAAGAAACCTAGTGCCTGAAGAGGAATTCGCGGCTGGTGAGCAGCGACCAATACATGTCTTCGACGAGTTCCCGCTTCTCCTCGGGCTTCGCCGCCGTGAGCATCTCCTCGATCGGCTTCCGCTCGGCGTCGGTCGGCATCCGGCTCAGGCAGCGGAGCCAGGCCTCGTCGACGAGCACCTGCGGCGTGGGATCGGTGGCCAGGATCTGCGTCACCCGGCCCGCCTTCGCCGACAGCTTGTCGTTGATCGTGGAGCCGTTGGAAAGGTGCAGAACCTGCACGAGGCTGGGCTGGTTCGACCGCTCGCATTCGCAGGTGATATCACGGGCATTGCGGCCGAACGCCTTGAGGAAATAGTTCTTCACCGCCGAGTCGTGCAGTTGAATCGCCCGCGTGTCGTCGTCGTAGCCCTTGACCTTCTCGGTGGAGCCGTCGTTCATGGCGATTTCGGTGTAGTGGTCACGCACGCCGGTCGCGTCGGAGATCGCGTCGCTGAGCACCTCGGCCATCAGCCGGCGGGGATAGGCCCTGGCAAACCACTTCCGGTCGTCTTGATTCTCCGGCAGCGGAGTGCTCGACCGGCGATACGTCTCCGACAGAAGAATCAGCCGCATCAGCGACTTGAGGTCGTAGCCTTGCTCGACCGTGGAGCGGCAGAGCGCAGCGAGCAGTTTCTCGTTGCTGGCGGGATTGGTGGCTCGCAGATCGTCGACCGATTCCACCAGCCCCATCCCAAAGAAGTTGGCCCACACCCGGTTGACGATCGACCGCGTGAAGTAGGGATTCTCCGGCGACGTCAGCCAACGGGCGAGCGGTTCGCGACGGTCACCGGTGGCGTCCAAGGGCAGCGGCGTGCCGTCGAGCGGCGCCGGCGGCTGCGGCCTGCCGGTCTTTGGCTGCAGCAGGTCGCCCCGGGCTTCGACGAACAGCGTCCGTTGGCCGTTGCCGCTTCTGGAATCGCCCCCCCAGCCCTTCGCGCGGACCCGCGAGAAAAGGTTGGCGAAGGCGTAATACTGGTCGTTGGTCCATTTCTCGAGCGGATGGTTGTGGCACTTCGCGCAATTGATCGAGAGCGACATGAAGGCTTGGCTCACATTCTCGGCCATCGTCTCCGGATCCTGATGGACGGCGAAGAAGTTGGTGGCGCCGTTCTCGAGACTCGACCCCTGGGCCGTGACCACGTCCCTCACGAGGCGGTCCCAGGGCGTGTTCTCCGCCACGCGGTCGCGTATCCACTGGTAGTACGCATTGACCGCCTCGGGCCGCAGCTTCGATCCACTGACGAGCAGCACGTCGGACCACTTGGAGGTCCAGTAGTCGAGGAACTCGGGCCGCGCAAGCAGCAGGT
>JAPLNQ010000120.1 GCA_026401075.1 Planctomycetia bacterium | reverse complement strand
TCGGCCGTGAAGGAGGGCATACCCGGCTACGACGGCACCGCGTTTACGGCGCTGGTGCCGAAGAAGGAGATCACCGTTGGCAGTGGAGCCGTCGACAGGCAGTGGAAGGGGGTTGGCTACACGCTCACGATCGCCGCGACCGGCTCGACCGTCGGCTTCATGATCCAGGGATCGGTGGGAACGGGGCCCGTTCTCTCGTATGGCGGCGCCACCTCGTGGTTTCCTGTGCTTCCGCCGGCCATCAAGCCGACACCGCTGGCCTGGGGCGTCGACAAGGAGGCGGGCGATCCCGTCAACGTGGCCAATGGCGATGTCTACCACGAGGAGACCGACGTCGAGATCCCAAACCTCGGCCGTCCGCTCGACTTTCGCCGGCGGTATGACTCGCTCCATACGGTGTCGGGCCTGGCTGGCGCCCCGGCGGCCTGGTCGGATCGAGGGCTCGGTGAGGGCTGGTCGTTCAGCTATTCCGACCGAATCGAGATCGCTTCCGACGGAGCCGGCACGGTGACCTGGTTCACCGCCGATGGCATGCGGCTGGTCTTCACGGCCCGCACTGCGGGCAGCTGGACCAGTCCGTCCGGCCTGTTCGGCACGCTCTCCGGTTCGGCCGCGGCTGGCTTTACCTGGAAGGATTACGACGGCGGCACGACGACGTTTCGGCCGGTCGTGGCCGGCTCCTGCCCGATCGGCTCGCAGAGCGACCGGTTTGGCAACGGCGTGAAGATCGACTACGTCGCCGGCACCAGCCGGATCACGAAGTTCTCAGATCTCCGCGATGCGACCCGCTGGCTGGCGTTTACCTACAACGCCGACACGCGGCCCCACATCGCGACCGTCGCCGATTTTACGGGGCGAACCTGGAGCTATGCCTACGTGGGTGGCCGACTGGCGACGACCACCGCTCCGGCTCCCACCGCAGGTGCTGCCGCGCCGGTGGTTCGCTACGCCTACCACGCCGACGCCGCTCGCCGCGGACTGTTGGCGAGCGTGACCGACCCGGGCGAGTTCGTGACGTCGTGGGAGTATTACGCCAACCGCCGCGGCTTCCGCGTCACCGACGCGGAGGGGCTCCGCCACAGCTTCTCCTACAACCTGCACCGCCGGCAGTCGGCCTTCATCAATGAGCGGGGGTTCGCCACGCGGTATGCGTATGACGACACCGGCAACCTACTCGAGCTACGGCAGCCCGACCGCACGGGTGAGCGATCGACCTGGAACGGCACGGGCCTGAAACTCGCCTCCACCGATGCCTACGGAGCGACGACCGCCTTTGCCTACGATGCCACGACGGGGAAGGTGACGAGTGTCACCGATCCGCTCGGCAACGTCACGACCTACGCTTATACCACCGGCGCGTTCCGCGACATCGCCACGATCATTCGGCTCAACCAGCCGAACGACGCGTCTGACGACGTGGCGACGAAGTTCGTCTACGACGCCTCTGGCTTCCTGACGAGCCGCATCGATGGCGACGCTTCTGGCATCACCATCGGCGTCGGCATCGTCATCGGCAGGCTCAACGCTGTGACGGGTTTCACGGCGGCCGCGGGCGGCCGCGGACTCGTCGCGACGACCACGTCGCCGCGGGGCGTCGTAACGAGTTTCAGCTCGAGCGCCGCCGGACAGGTGCTCACGCGGGCGGTCGATGCGTCGGCGGGCGCGACGGTGACGGAATCGTTCACCTACGATTCCCGGGGCGGCCTGCTCATGCAGACCGATGGAAACGGGGGCGTGACGACGTTCGCCTACGACGTCCTGGGCCGCAAGACGAGCGAGAAGTCTCCCGATCCCGACGGCAGCGGGCCGCTGCCGGCGATCACGTCGGCGTTTGCCTATGACGCCGTCGGCAATCTGGTGTCGACGACGCAGGGCGACGGTCGCGTGGTTCGCGCGGCGTATGACCGGCGGCAGCGGGAGGTAAAACGCACGGCGTCCGACGGCACGTTCACGCTCATCGCGTACGACGCGGCGGGCAACAAGGCCACCGAGACCGACGCCTTGGGCCGCGTCACTCGCTTTGTCTACGACGCCCGCAACCGGCTGGTGGCCACACTGCTTCCCGACGGCACGACCACCAGGCTACGTGTGGATGGCGGCGGTCGCGTGGTGGCCACGATCGATCAGGCCGGCGCGACGACGACCACCGGCTACGACACACTCGGCCGCACGGTGCGGGAGACGCGGCCCGATCCCGACGGTGCGGGGCCGCTCGTGGCGCCCGCCACGGCCATGGGCTACGACTCCCGCGGCAACGTCCTCTTCGTGACGGCGTCTTTCGTCGGTCAGGCGGGCGTGACCGCAGGCGACCCGGCCTGGTCGTCTCACTTCGAATACGACGCCCTCGGTCGCAAGACGAAGGAGACGCAGGCCGACCCCGACGGCAGCGGCCCGCTCGGCCGACCGGTGACGTCGTTCGCCTACGACGCCGACGGCAATCTCACCTCCGTCACCGACCCCCGCGGGTTCACCACGGCCTTCGCCTACGACAGACTCGGCCGAAAGATTGCGGAGACCTCTGCCGACCCCGATGGCGAGGGGCCGCTCGGCCCGCTCGTGAAACGGTTCGTCTTTGACAAGGTGGGCAACCTCCGCTTTGAGGTCGGCCCGGGTGGCACGAGCGAGGCCGACGTTGGCTTCACCACCGAGCATGTCTACGACGCTCTCGGCCGCGAGATCCGCACGATCGTTCCCGATCCGGATGGCGCGGCGGGCCCGCTCGCACGGCCCGTGTCCACGCGGGTCTACAACGCGAGCGGCTTCCTGGCGACGACGACCGATCCGCTCGGCCGCAGCACGAGTTTTACGTATGACAAGGTCGGCCGTGCCGTGACGGTGACAAACGCTGCGGGAGGAACGGAGGCCACCATCTTCGACGCCGCGGGCAATCCCGTGATCGCGATTGATTCGATGGGCCGCCGGTCGTTCTTCGTCTTCGACGTGATGAACCGGAAGGTCGCCACCCGCGGTCCGCGGCCCGACGCCTCCGCGCAGACGCCCGTCACCCGGTTCGTCTACGACGCTGCCGGCAACCTCGTCGCCACCACCGACCCGCTCGGCCGCACCACCTGGCGGCAATTCGACGCCCTCGGCCGGGTGACCGCGCAGACCGACGCTCTGGGCTTCATTTCCGGCGATCCGCCGCACACCACCCGCATGGAATATGACGCGGCGGGCCGCGCGATCGCCGTGATCGACGAGCTCGGCGGGCTCGGCGGGCGGACCGACACCGTCTACGACAATCTGGGGCGGAAGATCCGCACGCTCGCCCCCGACGCGGGCCAGGGTCGGCCCACGACGCATTACGGCTACGACGCCGCCGGCAATCTCCGCTTCGCGACCGATCCTCGCGGCGCGTCCGCCGGTGATGCAGGCTTTACGACCTGGTTTTTTTACGACGCCCTCGGCCGCTCTATCGCCACGGTCGATGCCCTCGGCCCAGACTGGCCGATTAGCGCCATCCCCGATGCGTTGCCAGCAACCGTGACGACGAATGTCGTCCGCACGGCCTACGATGCTCGCGGTCGCGCGGTCTCCGCCACCGATGCGCTCGGGCGAACCACCGACGTTGGTTTCGATAACCTGGGCCGGAAGGTCTCATCGACGGCTCCCGCGCCGGCGGTCGGCGCGGACAGGCCCGTCACCCGCTACGCTTTCGATGCGGTTGGCAACCTCACCGCGGTTACCGACCCGCTTGGGTTTGTGACGGCCTACGGCTACGACCTGCTCGACCGTCGCACGACGGTGACGGATGCCCGCGGGTTTTCGACGGTGACCACCTACGACGCGGTCGGCAGCACCACGAGCGTGGCCGATGCCTCGGGCAACGTCACCCGCTATGCGTATGACCGTCGGAAGCGGCTCGTCACGGAGACCGATCCGCTCGGCAAGGCCACGTCGTATGCCTACGACCTCGTCGGCAACAAGATCCGGGAGACCGACCGGCTCGGCCGTGTCACGTCGTTTGTCTACGACGCGGCGGATCGGCTCGTCGAGGAACGCTGGCAGGCATCGGCAACGGCCGACGTATTGCACACGATTCGTCGGTTCTACGACGCAGCCGACCAGATCCTTGGCGTGACGGAGACCGACACGGCGGTGCCCGCGGCCACGACCGCCTGGCAGTTTGCCTACGACGCGGGCGGGAACGTCGTAAAGAGCCGGATGGCGCCGGGGGAGATTGCGCAGCAGCCGATTTCCTGGTCCGGGAGCCTGGCCGTCGGCGACGCCACCATCGACTGGGACGGCGACGGACGTCTGGAGCGAGCCGACAGCATCTCCTCCATCAGCGTCCTGCCTGGTGACGTCATCGATGTCGTCATCACGGCCACCGGCTATACGCCGGCACTGCTCCTCTTTCAGGGGTCGAAGCCGGGCACGTTCGTCTGGTACGAGGCGGGCTCCGGCCAGCTCGTCGCCAGCCGGGTCGCCGATACGGCTGACACCTGGAACTTCGCCGTCTCCGCCCGCGACGAGAACGCCGCCGGGAACTACGACATCCAGATCGTCAAGAACGGCAACTCGATCGTCTCCACGGCACTTGTCGAATACGACTTTGCGTATGACAAGGCCGGCAACCTCCTCACGACCACCGAAGACCAATCGGCTGTCGGCGACATGTATGGCTTTGGACCGGCAGCCAGCGGCCTTGGCGTTCGGACATCCTTTACGCTCGATGCCTTGAACCGCGTCACCCGCTACGAGCAGGGCATGCCCGACGGGACGGTGAACAAGCGTGCCGACTATGTCTACCGCGTTGATGCCTCCGTTGGCTCGGTCACGCGGTATGCCGGTGTCGGTGTGAACCCGATCGGCACTTCGACGGCAGCCTACGACGGGCTCGGACGGCTGACCGGCATCGCCCATGCACCGGCGGCAGGCGCGAGCATCGCCTACGGCTATGTCTACGACGCCGCCAGCCGGATGACGAGCATGACGACGCCCGAGGGCACGAGCAGCTTCACGCTCGACGCCACCGACCAGCTCCTCTCGGCCGGCCTCACCGGCGAGACGTATGCCTACGACAAGACTGGCAACCGCACGAGCGGCGGCACACAGACCGTTGCCGGCAACCGGCTCGCCTTCGACGGCACCTACCGCTACGCCTACGATGCCGAGGGGAACCGTACGGCGAAGTTTATCGACAAGGACGGCAGCCAGACGCTCTCGGTCGGTGACACCGACGTGACCGCCTACGGCTACGACCAACGAAACCGGCTCGTGGCCGTCAGCCATGTGAACGCATGGACGACCACGCAGGTTGCGGCCGTGGGGGCGTTCGTCACCACAGGCCTCCCTGGCTCTGACCTCGAACTGCGCTCTACCTACGACTTCGCCGACCGCAGGATTCGCCGCTCCATCGACGCCGACGGCCGAGCGGGCGGTGCCGCGGAGAGCGTGTCGTTCGCGGCGTATGCCGGGGATGTCCGCACGCTCGAGATCGCACGACCGAACGACAAGCTCGTGATCGACGGCGTGGGCAAGGTGTTTGGGTTCCTGGGCCAGGTCGTCCAGCGGAACTTCTACGGAAACGGTGTGGACGAGATTCTCGCCATTGACGCGATTGCCTCGATCGGCGGCACACGCATGACGAGTACGTTCTGGACGTTCACCGATCACCAGGACAGCGTGCGGGATATCGTGTCGGGCAACGCGGCCGACCGCGGCAAAGTCGTCGAGCATCGGCAGTATGACTCATATGGCCGCATCGTGCGTCGGACGACGTCGCCTGTGGCTGGATCGCCGGTGACGGCTGGCGTGGGCATCGACTTCGGATATGCGGGGAGGCCGCTGGAGGAACGCACGGGGCTGTCGGACAACCGGGCGCGGTGGTATGAGCCCGGGACGGGCAGGTTCGTGAATGAGGATCCGAGTGGGTTTAAGGGTGGCGATGCGAACCTGTTTCGGTATGTGGGCAACGATCCGCTCAACCGGATCGATCCGAGCGGCCTGATGGCGAAGTGGGCCCAGCAATCGAGCCGCGCGAGCGTGCCCGCGGCGGGCTGGGCGGGGCTCGGGACGACATCGAGCGGTGTCACGCCGCGGCAGCCGTCGGCGGCAACTGCTACGGCGATGCCGACGTATTCACTCGCGAGTCTCGGCACATCGACTCCGCGGCCGGTAGCGGCACCGTCGCGGCCGTCGCTTGTATCGCAGCCGTATGCGAGCCTAGTGACGACAGGCCGGGCGGCACCGCCGGCACCTATGCAGCAGCGGCCGGCGACCGAATCATCGAGGTGGACCGCAAACGACCGAGAAGCGAAAATGGCCGCAACTGCCGCGTACGACGTCAATGATGGCGGCCTACTCAGGCAGATAGGTGTTAACTATGGGCAGGGCAGCCAATATGGAAGAGACGGCTTCAGTGCCCACCTGACGTACTCCGAGAAAACAAAAACCTACTACTTGGCGTTCCGAGGCACTGAAAAGAACGACTTGAACGACGTGTGGGCTGACATTTATCAGGGTGTGGGCTGGCGGTCATCGCAACATGAGCAGGCTGCGCGATTGGCAGAAGAAGTAAAAGCAAAGCTGGGGAAGGTGCAGCTCGAGTTCGCGGGTCACTCTTTGGGCGGCTCACTCGCAGCCGCAGCTGCGTATGCGACAGGTTTAGGCGCAACGACCTTCAACCCTGCATCCGTCAGTCCGATCTATCGGGCTGCGGAGCCAGTGAAGGTTCGTTCGCACGTGATTGTCGGCGACTTTCTGAGCGTCGGAAGGACAGTCAGCAACGGCCTTCCTGACCCGAGCTTCCCGAACCCGAATGTCCGATTTGCACCAGGCGAGATTATTCTCCATCTGCCGCGTGCGCTTGATAATTTGTATGATCCAACTCAGTTTCACCCTCTGAAACATTTCCCGGATTAAAAAGGGAGAGCCGTGGTGGATCGCCCATTTTTCATCGTGCTCCTCGCGGCGGTCTGCGGCGTTGTTGGCTGCGGGCCGATCGCCCGTGTTTTTGAGCAACAGGCGGCCACGATGACGCCGGAAGACTTCGCGAGTGATCCGCTTCTGCGTCCTCTGGCTGAGGCGGTCGATCGCGGCGATGCAGCGGCGATCGCCGCCGCGGTGAAAGCGGGGGCAGACGTCAACGCCTACGGTAAGGGCGGCTACCGACTCCTGTACTGGGCGATGGCTCGTGGGAAGGTCGAAGGCTTCCAGCAGTTGTTGAAGCACGGCACGCCGCTTGATGACGACTATCGGGACTCGGCCTATCTTCGGGACCCGTCGTACAACCGTGCGGTGCTCGAGAAAATGATCGAGAACAAGGACCAGCGGTTTCTGGAGGCGGCCCTGCGACAGGGCCTGGACCCGGACCACGCGCCAAACGAAATCGAGAAAAGGTCGCTACTTTTCTTCGCTGTTTCCAGTCACTCGCATCCCGCCATCGAGACGTTGCTCGCCGCCGGTGCGGACATTGATTGGCAGGACTACTCCGGATATACGCCCATGGTCAATGCAAGGATGGGTCGCAATTACAACACGGCATGGTTTTTGCTGCGAAACGGAGCGGATCCAACGGTAAAAGACAAGTTGGGCCACGACTTCGTCTGGGGATTGAGGGAATACGGCTCCCGCGGCGTCCGCCCAGACCATCGGGAAAGTTTTGAGGCAATCGTTGATGAACTCGTCCGCCTTGGCCTGCTGACGCGCCAAGACATCGTCGAGGCCAACAAGTTGAAGGAATCCGCTCCTGACACCGAGCCCGGCATCACCGTGATCGAGCATGCAGCCGACTCTGAGGCCGGCCGTGCAATCAATGAGCTCGACCGGCGGGAACGCGAGGCAAAGTAATTAGGGACGGGAGTGATTTTCGGGCAGTCGTTCAAGCGTGCTCTCGAATAATTAGGGACGGGAGCGATTTTTCCAGCCCAGAGTGGCGGCAAGTTTTCAACTTGTCCGTTGCGACGTCGCGGATTCCGCAAGTTAAAAACTTGCGGCCACGGGTCTCGTCGTGCGGCGATGGGGTCGCCTTTATCATGAGATTCGGTGCCAGGCACCGTTTTCGTTCGGTGCCAGGCACCGTTTTTGCCTTTTTCCTGCCGATATCCATCGTCGTGTCGCCGATTCGTGAGAATCGCGACACGTTTGCTGGACGTGTCGCTGGCGGCGACATACCCATGGGTCATGTCGCAAAAATCGCATTTCGGCAACACAACTGGCGTGCCGACATGCCGCACAACGACCTGCCGCTGCTCCCGCCGCAACACGACCTTGAGACCCGGCCGGTGTTGAAGCGGTGCGTGGCCGCTCGTGCAGCCCTCGCAGAACTCAAGCAGGCTGAGTAATTCGGGACGGGAGCGATTTTTCCCGCCCAGAGTGGCGGCAAGTTTTCAACTTGTCCGTTGCGCGTTCGCGGATTCCGCAAGTTAAAAACTTGCGGCCACGGGTCTCGTCGTGCGGCCACGGGTCTCGTCGTGCGGCCACGGGTCTCGTCGTGTGGCCACGGGACTCGTCGTGCGGCCACGGGGTCGCCTTTACGGCTCGTTTCGCACGGCCGTGCGGGCTGCTTCGGCGGCGGCGCGGGAGGGGCCGTGGCCGATTTCCGGCTGCGTGAGGTGGCCCCAGTCGAGGGCCTGGTCCTGACGGTAGTCCTTGTCGAGCGTGAGGGCCGTCACCGCCTTCGCAATCTCGTAGCCCAGATAGAAGGCGTGGCTCGGGTCGACGTCGGTGCGGCCGGCTGCCTCAAGCTGTTTGAAGAGCGCGAAGGGATCGCGGGACTCGAGGTGCAGCCCCGCGCCCACCAGGTGGATCGCACCGCGCTCGGCGAAGATCCGGAAATTGGGGTCGCGGATCGCTTCGGCCAGGCTGTCGAGCACCTCCTGGCCGTGCGTCTGAGGTTTGCCGGAACGAAGCGTCACCAGCCGCGGCTCCACATGCTTGGGCAGTGTGCGGTTGGTGACGGCATGGTGGGCCAGTGCCCGCGCAAGGGCACACTCGCGAACGCTGTCCCGCGCCCAGTGGATCACCTGCGTGGTGAGCACGGAGCGGATGCCAACCTCCTGACAGAAGCCGATCAAGAGCGTGTTCACGCCCGCCGAATCGACGTCGGTGAGTTCGCTCAAGTTGCCGACGCCCATCATCATCTCGGCGGCCGGAAACCGGCGACGCACGTCGAGATACCGGCCGAGGCTCGCCGCGAACCCAAAGCCGATCGGTTCGAGCACCGGATCGAGCCGCATCTTCACGCCGTCGTGATCGAGCCGCTCGATCGTTTGGTCGAAGCCCTCGAGTGTGGCGGGCACGTCGGGCACGACCACGACCTCGCAGCCCCAGTCGGCAGCGGCGGCTGCGTTCGAGGAGTTGACCGAGAGCACGAGGCTCGCGCCGGCCCGCACGGCGGCCGCGATCTCCCGCGGCTGAAAGCTGTCGATCGACACCTTGAACCCCTCGGCCACGAGCATCCGCACCGCGTCGGCGACGCCGGCCCACTCACTGCCGGGATCGCAGCCAAGGTCGATGCGGTCGGCGCCGGCGGCACGCAGTCGGCGCGACTCATCAAGGAGTGCGGACAGGGGCAGCCGCGGCGCGTGGTTGATCTCGGCGAGGATCTCGATGTCGAAGGTGCCATAGTCGGAAAGGTCGCGCGACTGCTGGCCGAAGAACTCATCGAGCCGTCGGAGATCTTCGGGGCCGCGTT
>JAPLNQ010000054.1 GCA_026401075.1 Planctomycetia bacterium | reverse complement strand
GCCGCCTCAAAAGCTCGCCAGCGCTGAAGAGTTAGCAGCAGCGTCGGTTGCCGTGGCGGCCGAAGACGCGGTAGACGCGTCAAGCGAACCGTCGGGCGTCGAGCAAACGGACCAAGGGGAGAACGACGGCCCCGATGCCGCTCCAACAACTGACCACCCGTCGCCACGCCGTTCCGCCGGAATCATCGCCGATTTCGTGCCATTTACGGGCGAGCTGATCCGGTCGCGTGAACCAGTCCCCACGGATCTCATGGAACCCGCTAAACCGCCCCCGTCAGACCATGTCGCTGACCCTCCACAGCCGGTATTGCTTGATACTCCTCCGCCTAAAAAAGTTGAGTTCTTCGAAACTGAGACACGGGCACACTCAGTGGGTTTCGTTGTCGACTGCTCCAGCAGCATGGATGGTGCCAGATTCGAGGCGGTACGAGCTGAGTTGGCGAAATCAATCTCGCAGCTGAAGAGCGACCAGAAGTTCTTCGTGGTTTTTTTCAACGATGGTTTCTTTCCAATGACCGGGAATTCCCCGAGGCCCCAGCTGGTCAGCGCGGATCACAAGAACAAGCAACAGATCTTGGCGTTTCTGCGGAACGCTTCGAGCAGCGGTGGAACAAATCCGGAGCCGGCTCTTCAATTCATGGCTGGACTTCGGCCGGATGTCATTTACCTACTGACAGATGGCGGATTCAGCCCACTGCAGCCCGGAACATACCATCAGCTCACGGCAGCACGCATCGCCGTTCACACGATTGGCTTTGAAACTGGCTACGCCGTGCCTATTCTCGAGGAGATTGCCAAGCGCACCCTCGGTACGTATCGCTCTGCGGGAATGGGCACTGTCGGCCCCAGTCTGTTTCTACAAGACCCGCCGGTCATTCGCGCAGCTCTTTCTCACATCGACCCTGCTGTCCGCAGAGAGGCGATCTCGGTGGCGATCACCCGCCAACTGCCATTCGTCAAGGATTTGATCGAAATGCTTGGCGATTCTGACCAGACCGTTCGTCAGACGGTGCGGGAAGAACTGAGAAACGTGGCGGAAGGCACCGACTTCGGCCCGCGGGATGACGGCGATCTACCTGCTGCGATCACGCGATGGAACCGTTGGTGGAACCTACGAAAAGCGACAAAGGACGTATTGCTCTCCGGGCTTCAGGGAGGCGATCCTGATGAGTTGTGGATAGCGGCATCGCTGATTCGCACCAACCGCGTGAGCGTGCCAGACGAGTGCATCGCGGCCATGAAAACGGCACCCTCGCCCGTGTGGCAGGAGCTTCGGGCGGCAATTCGCCACAACTGCCCTGGCCAAGATTTCGGACCGCCTGATGCCGCGACTACCGAGCAGGTGGCCGATGCTGCAGACCAGTGGGCCGCCTGGCGGACGGAAGAGCGGGAACGCGCGGAGCGCGAGCGGCTCGCGAAGCGCATCAAGCTCGCCAAGGAGAAGATGCGGCTCGCCCGGGATCTGATCGAGGATAATCCCGAGGCGGTCATTCGGAGGTGCCGGGAACTTATTCGCAATTTCGCTGACACGCCCTCAGCGGAAGAAGCGAAGGTGCTGCTTGCGGAACTTGGTGGCACGCTCGAGGACGAATGAGCGTTGATGCGGGCTAGCGACGTTTCCTTGACGAAGACCGTGAACGCACAAAGCCCTGAGCAAGGCGGCCTATGACTGGCATTTTTCTGGCCGGACTGCTTGGTGTAATGGTTGGAGCGGCAATCGCGGTGGCTTGCTCGCTGGCGGCAGGGCGGATCCACCGGAAGAGCCGGCTGCAGCGGATGAAAGTCTGCCCGATGTGTTCGGGATCGGCCGAGAGCTTCACGCCCGGTGACACCACAGATATACGCGTCGAAACTGAGCCTGATGCCATCATGACTTGCCGTCGGGTCATTTCCGAGTTGCCATTTGAAGAGTGCAACTTTTCGGTGCCGCGATCGCTGCTCGACTCGCCGTGGCTGCGCGTCCGTGGCGTAGGTACGTGTAACGCCGGCCAGACGATGTGGAGCGCGGCCTGCTTCGGCCTTCTGGAACCGTTTTGCAGCACGACGAAGCTCGAAGTGGAGACGATCCCATGTGAAGCCGCAGAGGAACTTGGACGCACGTGGGACGACGTGTCTTTGCATCGAACTTACGCCAAGGCGACGATGCCCAGCCTTTCACACCCTTGGCTTTTGCAGGTTCGGCAGGCTGAGAGTCGCATGAAGCGGCTTACCGTGGCGATCTCTGACTGTGCGGGCCAAATCGCACAACGGAGCACTCACAGTGTACTGTACGACCATCTTCTGGATGCCGAGTGCCACCTGTTCTTCGTGGACCCTGCTAAGGAGGAAAAAGATCAGCTCAGCGTGTTCCACCAATTCCTCGTAAACGTGCGTGGCCGACGCGGCTTGGCAAACAGCGACAGACCGATCGGCCCCATCGCCGTGTGCGTTCCCAAGTGTGACCTGCTTTCCGATTCCGTTGCCCGTGCCAACCAGGCGACGAGGTTCATCCAGCAGCTTCGATGTTTCGGGCCATGCGACACGGCTACAACGCTTGCCGCTATCAGGGGGCGGCATGAGCTGGTCGTGAATCACGCCGGGATCCTGCCCTGCATCGAGAAACTGACTCGCCGCTTACAGACCGACTGCGGCCCCGACGGGTTTATGTTTTTCCCTATGACGGGCGTCGGCTGGTTACCTGACGGTAAGCCCGACGCCTCCGCGTATTCCCTGACCGATCGGTCGATTGTCCCATGGGGTGTGCTCGACCCACTTCTCTGGCTGATCCACGCTTCTGGCTTCGAGGCCCTGCCAGCATGATGCCGCCGCAAACCATGATTGCGTGCAAGTGCCCAGGTTGTGGCTTGGAAATCAGAGTCCCGGCCCGCTGCGCGGGCATGCAGACGGTGTGTCCGAAATGCTCAGCTAGGCAGGTCGTGCCGCGGGTGACCGATCCGGCCCCGCAGATACCGCTAAACTCACCTGCGAAGCCGCCGTCTCCGCTGATCGCGCCCGCGCCCGCGTTAGCGGCACCGCAAGCGTTGGACCCCGCCCAAGGCCGCGTCGGGGTTCGTGGGCTCGCGGTCGGCGGAGTCGGCGTCGCAGCAGTCGCGCTGCTCTGTCTTGTGGCTAGCGTGCTCGCGGGGCGAAGCGGCCGCCCGCAGCCTGAGCCGCCAACAACCGGGCCGACCGAGGAGGCTATCGAGCATCCCATAAGCCAGCTTGAGGATCCAAGAGATGACGCAGGGACTGAGACCAGCTCGCCACTGCAGCCCGCCTTAACGCCGGCCGCCGAGACTGTCGCGGAGTCCAAGCCGTCGGGGTTCTCGCGAAGACTCCCGGCCCCACATCCGCCGGAGGAGCTGCGGAACGGGTTGGAGCCACTGCGGACTAGGCTCAAGTCACTTGGCGTCGGCGACCCGGCGACAGAACGGGAAGCCGCACTGGTGAGGCTGCGGATGTACCGGTATCTCTGCGGCCTTTCCCATGCCGAACTCGTGCTCGATGAGCGTCTGAACGAAGAGGCGGTTGCGGCGGCCGAAATCTGCCGGCGGCTCGGCAAGCTCACGCACGATCCGGAGAATCCTGGTATGAATCCCGATGACTACGCACGTGCCCACCGCGGTGCCAGTTCCGGCAATCTCGCCTCGGGAATTTCCAATCTTGTCCGTGCTGTAGATGGCTGGATAGACGACAGCGACGCCGCCAACATCGACGTCCTGGGCCATCGCCGATGGTGCCTCTTCCCTCCGCTCCAGCGTGTGGGTTTCGGCCGCACAGAAGGCTGGTGTGCGATGTGGGCCCATGACAGCAGTGGTAGTGAGGGCACACCTCTGCCAGCGATCTGCTACCCGCCGCCGGGGCTGGTGCCGATCGACATGTTCCGGCCCAACCACGCCTGGAGCGTGTCGCTCAACCCCCGTCTCTTCCGTCGTCCCAGGCCGGGCGAGATCCGTGTGCAGGTGCAGGATGCCAAGGGCGGCGCGATTGAACTCGAGAAGGAGACGCTCGAGACCAAAGGCTACGGAATCGACAACTGCATCATCTTTCGGCCCCGCGACTTTGCGACCACCGTGGGAGCCCGCTACGCGGTGACGATCAGTGGCATCCACGATCACGACGAACGTACCGGGAATCTATCGTACGAAGTCGAGTTCTTCGCGGACTAATACGTTTTCGCTTACAGTGTGAAAGGAGTTATTCCATGAGCGTTCGTTTAACGGGCCGACGGGTCATTCCGTCCGGCCTCGTGTTGATCGGCTGCATTTTGCTTACAACGGCTGGCCTCGCCGTCGCCGACGAGGTGCCCCTTGGCCCTGCGAGCATCATGCGACGCAACGGCGCCTTACTCACAGGAAATCTGTTGAAGGCCAGGAACGGTGAGGTGCGGATCGCAGGTGGGATCAAGCCGCTTGAATTCCGGCCAGGGGAAGTCACGGCGATCCAGTTCGAGCAGTTTCTCGACGAGCCGGCTGTAGCGGGCACGGTGCGGTTGAAGTATTTCTACGACGCTGAGACGAGGGACTTCGAGCGGCAGCAAATTATGCTTACCGTCGGTCCGTGGGCGGTGCGGCAGCAGAGCGGGTTCGAGAAAGTGATCGACACCGAATTCCAACGGGATTCTTCGGGCCAGATCGTTTCCTCACGGTCAGTGGAACGCGACGTTGAGGTGTTCGCGGCTGAGGCCACCGCGTCCGCCAACCTCGCGAACAAAGTAACGCAGGCAATCTCCGTGAGACTGCAGCTGCGCGTATCAGCGACGGGCTCAAGACCGTGGGTGATTGATCAGGAATACGTGCTGCAGCCCTCGCAGGAAGACAACGTGACCATTCGGTTTCCCACGCGATCGCTGAAGATCACGGACGTCGTGGTCCAGGACGTCTTCAACCGGTCGCTCAACGACACGAAGTGAGGCGGTTATGCTCGCGGCTATTGGCGGCGACATAACTGGGTCGGTGTACGAGCACCGGGGGATCAAGACAAAGGAGTTTCCACTCTTCGACCCTTTGTGCCGGTTCACCGACGACAGCGTGCTCACGGTCGCCGTCGCGCACGCGATTCTTACCGATACCCCGTATGTCGAGGCGCTCCGGTCGATCGGCAGAAGATACCCGCGTGCCGGATACGGCCGATCGTTTGTCGAGTGGCTGATGTCCAAAGACGCGGGCCCCATGGGAGTTGGGGGAACGGCGCAGCGATGCGTGTGAGCCCCGTCGGTATCGCCTACCACACAGAACAGGAGGTGCTGGCCCAGGCGGAGCGGACGGCGGTCGTCACGCACGACCATCCGGAGGGCGTGAAAGGAGCACAGGCCACCGCCTTGGCCGTGTTCTTGGCCTGGACTGGTGAGCGCCCACCACAGCCAGCCTTGACCGCCCTGATAGCCTCGCGGGTTGACACTTTTCAACCCGTTTTCAAGGAGGCGACTCATGGCTCGACCGGCAGATCCGCGGAAGGCCGCGGCATGGCAGCGGCGGCTGCAGCGGTTCACAACATCAGGCACGACGGTGTCGAAGTTTTGCGATCAAGCGGGCGTGTCGGTGGCAGCTTTCCACTACTGGCTGGCGGCGGAGGCTCGGTCCGCAGCAGCCTGAACGGGTCTCACGGCGCACGATATCGGTCTTCCAGCCAGTGGATCTATTGAGCCAGCGGGCCGTCGTGATTCGGTTCGCGGCAGGCGGCGTGATGGAGATCCCCGGCGACCGGCCCGACCTGGTTCAGGCTGCGATCGCAGCCATGTCAGCGGAGCCGCAGCCGTGCTGAGTATCGCTCCTCCGCCGACGATCTATCTTCATTCCGGTGCCACCGACATGCGGAAGAGCTTCGATGGGCTGTCGGGAATCATCCGCGGCAACTTCGGCGGCGATCCTGCGGATGGCAGTCTGTTCTTGTTCGTGAACAAGCGACGAGACCGGATCAAGGCGCTGTGGTGGGACGGCGACGGCTTCGTGCTCTGGTACAAGCGGCTGGAACAGGGAACGTTCGAGACGGTGCCGGCCCGAGCAGGCGAGGAGCGGGTGCGGATCGACTCGACGCAACTGGCGATGATCCTTGGCGGCGTGCGGCTGGAGACGGCGGAACGACGCAAGCGATACCACCGCAGGCTCGTCTGAAAAATCTTTCGAGATTCTAAAAAAAAGCGCTTGCGCTTTGCCGAAGGGGTCATTATGTTGCGGGCATGACGACTGAAACCGCATTCCCGAACGACCTGGCCGCGTGCCACGCGATCATTCGCGATCAGGCCAAACAGATCGAGGATCAGAAGGCGAGGGTCGTCAAGGCTGAGGCCGAACGGGATGCTGCCCTACAACTCGCCTTCCGCAAGAAGATCGAACGCTACCTGGCCGACCCGAAGCAGTTCGTGCTCGACTTCGGTGACACGCCCGAAGTAGTCGACGCGGCCGAAGGGATCGCCGACGCGGCCCTCGAAACGATCGACGGCTACGAGCGTCGCAAGCAGGCCGAGGCAAAGCCCCGCAATGAACAACTTCCGGCCCACCTGCCGCGGTACGAGGTGAAGCTCGACGTGCCCGAGGATCAAAAGACCTGTACCGAGCACGGCGAGCGGCAGGTGATCGGCTACGACTGGCAGGAGACCTTGGAAGTCGTGCCGCCGAAGCTGATCGTGCGACGCACTGGAATCCCCAAGCTTGCCTGCCCAAAGGCTCCTGAGTGCGGCGTGGTCGAGGCGCCGCGACCGGTCGGGCTCGTCGAGGGCAACCGGTACGACACGAGCGTGGCGGCCGAGATCATGGTCGCGAAATACGCCTACCACCTTCCGGTCTACCGCCAGCAGGATCTCTTCGCGTCCCACGGCTGGACGCCTGCCAGGAGCACGCTCCTGAACGTGCTGGAGGCAGCTGCCCATCTCATTCGACCTCTCGTAGCGCACCTCCGGGAGGTGGTGCGGGCGGGCCCGATCATCGGCACCGACGACACGACGGTGACCCTCGTCACAAAAGACTCTCCA
>JAPLNQ010000110.1:19393-24073 GCA_026401075.1 Planctomycetia bacterium | reverse complement strand
ACCACGACCGCCCGCGACCGTCGAAGCGTGACGCGATTCATCCAGTCGAAGGCTCTTGCCACTACCGACCGTGGCGACAACTTCCCCGACGCCACCATCTGGTCGGGGTTCAGGTCCATGACCCACCACACAAGCGGCACGCGACGGAGCCAGGAGAGCATCGCCCCGCCGATCCCCGCAAACGGCGGGCTGGTGCTCACCAGCACCAGCCCGAGCCGGCGGGTGAACAGCCCCAGAGCGATCGCCTGCGCCATGAAGCAGGCCTGGGCGAGCAGACGGATCGGGATCGACCGCTTGCCGAAACTCGACAGCGGCAGCCGGCGGACATCGACACCGTCAAGACATTCCCGACTCGGATACCGCTGGCTCGGGTCGTCGTATCCGCGTGCCGACGTATAGACCACCACCCGCCAGCCACGCCGCACCATCTCCTTGGCAACTTCGGCCACATACTGCCCCACCGCAGCAGGGTCAGGCACATAAACCTGCGTGATGATCAGCAAGGTGGGGGAGGCTACCGGCACGGCACAACTGGACTGGATTTGTGACCGATCCATATGCGTTCTATTGATCTTTGCAAAACACTCGTCTGCAAGCCCGAAGCGCAAGCGAGGGAATCCGCGCCCCAGTGTGGACTGCTTCGAACCGGTCACCCAGCCGCCCCATAGCCGACGGGAATGCCCTGCCGCCAGGTGTCCATGTGCTTCGACTCAGCGACGTAGCCATCCCCGGGGATGGGCTTCGATCCGTGGCTATAGCCGCTCGTGGCCAGGCTCTTGGCGTCGGCGGCGTTGCATTCCTTGCGGAACTCCTCCTCGATCCAACGATAGGTCGCCGCGATGCCCTGCTTCAACGAAATCGAAGGCTCCCAGCCGAGGTAGGACTTGATCTTGGTGTTGTCGCTGTTGCGGCCCGCCACGCCGCGAGGCGCGTCGAGCTTGTAGTGCCGCTTCAGCTTGATGCCCGCGATCTCCTCGGCGATGTCCACCAACTGGTTGATGGTCACCAGTTCGCTCGATCCCAGATTGATCGGCTCGTAGATCTGCGAATCGATGATCTTGCCGATGCCTTCGACGCGAACGGGTCTGCGTGCCGTCGCCCCAGATCTCGATCGAGTGGTCGCCCGATGCCTTGGCAGCGATCACCTTGCGGCAGACGGCGGCGGGAGCCTTCTCGCGGCCGCCCCGCCACGTGCCTTCCGGCCCGTAGACGTTGTGAAACCTCGCGATTCGGGTCTGGATGCCGAAGTCCTCGCGGAAATGACGGCACATCCGCTCGCTGAACAGCTTCTCCCAGCCGTAGCCATCTTCCGGCAGCCCGGGATAGGCGTCTGCCTCCGCCAGCGCCGTCACATGGGGATTGACCTGCTTGTCGGCGTTGTAGACACACGCGGACGAACTGAAGAAGAACCGCTTCACTCCCGCTTCCTGCGACGCCAGGAGCATGTGGGTGTTGGTGAGCACGCTGAGCATGCAGAGGGCCTTATTGTTCTCGATGAACCCCATGCCTCCCATGTCGGCGGCCAACTGGTAGACGTCGCCGGCACCGCGGCAGACCGTGCGGCAGACGCGAAAGTCGCGAGCATCGCCATCGGCGGGGCCGGCGAAGTTCTCCGCGGTCGGCGACACCTGATACCAGTCTTCAATCGGCTTGATGTCGACTGCCCGCACGTGGCATGTACCGAGATCGAGCAGCTTCTTGACGAGATGGCCACCGATGAATCCGCCGCCGCCTGCCACCACCACAACCCGCTTGTTCACTTGCATTCTCCTTCGTTGATTGACGACGGATCGTTAGCGGTCGCCTTGAGCTCACGGACCTTCACACCGATATGCCAGAAATAGACTGCCTTCGAGGAGGCGTAGACGAAGCCCGGATACCCGTCGAGAAATCCGGCCTTGAAGACATACCCGTAGACAAACTGCGCCCACGGAAACCAAAACCGACCTGCCCCATGGTACTTCGCCTTTTGACGCCAGGTGAGCTTCGGTCGCCCTGCTTCCCCCTTCGCCAGCAGGAGGGCATGCAATCGATGAGCCTCCCAGGTGGAATAATCGTTGTGCTTGGCAAGCCAGTGGGCGTAGCCCCGGTCATCCTTGTGCTCGAGAACGGCCCGGATAGCACCGGTCGATCCCATGAGAATAGGGTGCTCATGCACCTCCATGTCGAGGCTGCTCCACCTCGTGTCGTCGATGCGTTCATACTCGCCGGCGCCCACCCGGAAGAGGGCCAGTTTGCGGTTTGCCCCGCCGTGGCGGAGCCTACGGCTGAGAAACCAGTTCGTGTAGGAGACCCAGAATCCGACGTGGTTCGTTGTCGGCAACGTCGCGGCCAGTTCGTCGCAGAAGGCATCCGACACCAGTTCGTCGGCGTCCAGGAAAAACACCCACGGCGTCCGGAACTCGTGATTCGCGAGCGTCCAGTTGCGTTTCTTGGGAAAGCGGCCGTTCCACTCGAACGTGAGCACCTCGGCCCCATGGGCTCTCGCGATCTCGACGGTGCGGTCCTTCGAGTCAGAGTCGACCACGATCACCTTCGCGAACCGCGTCAGTCGCGACAGGCACTCCCCGAGCATCCGCTCTTCATTGCGAGTGGGGACCACGACCGTGATCGGGAGCAGATTGGTCATGACTCTATCTGGCGGACCACGCGGGCGGGATTGCCGGCCGCGATGACTCCTGGGGGAATGTCGCGGGTGACGACGCTGCCGGCACCGATGACGGAGCCCCGGCCGATGGTCACACCCTTCAACACGATGGAGCGGGCCCCGATGAATGCCCCGGCGCAGATGTGAACCGGCGCATTCAGGGTTTTCTCTGGGATGTCGCGATCCTCGTAGGCGATCGGATGGAAGTCGCTATCGGCGATGAGACAGCCAGCGCCGATGAGCACGTCGTCTTCAATCACGATCCGCTCCGCGGCCGAGATCGTGCATCCGGAGACGCCGACGTTTCGGCCGATCGTGATCGTGGCTTCGTAGGTGACTGTCTTCAGCGTCACCGGCTGAAAGATGCCAACCGTATTGTATCGCCAGTGGCTGTTCGCCGAGAAGCGAGTGCCAATCCGGATCGAGCCCCTCGTCCGCGTCTGGATCCGCGGCAGCCCGTAGAACCGCCAGGTGGGATGCCAGGGGAGCCCCCACAGCCTGCACATGAACGCATCACGAAGCATCCATGGAACATAGAAGAGCTTCAGCAGAAAACGACGAAACGGGCGGGGCAGGATGTGGCTCAAAGGGGGCATGTGAGAGTGCTCGCGGCCGCGGTGGTTCTTCCCGACTGGACGTCGTCGAGAACCGACAAGTATTGCTCGGCGACGGTGGCGAGCGTGAACGACGACAGCGCGCGGTCGTATCCTTCCCGCGCGTACCGTTCCCGGAGGGCCGTGTCCGTCATCACCTTCTCCATGCCGCCGCGAAGCGATTCCGGCGATGTGACGTCGACCAGCATGCCGACGCGACCACCGTCGAGAATCCAGGGGACCGCACCGGAATCCTCGCCCGCGATCACCGGCAGCCGTTGCGACATGGCCTCGAGAATGGACGACCCAAAGGATTCTTCCAGGGTCGGGTGCACGAAGGCATCGGTGTGTTCACGGAGATGTCGCAGCACGTCTGCGTGCGACAGATGGCCCAAATAGAGCACGCCTGCGGAGAAACCCTTGCCAGTGGCCCATTTCGCCGCCGGACCGCCGGGCTCGAAGCCCCGGCCAATCAAGTGCAGTCGACAATCGGGGTGTCGCCTGAACAGCTCTGCAAAGCCGGTCAGCAACGGCTGGGGATTCTTGCGGGGATCCCAGCCGGCGACAGAGGTGAACGTGAACGGCCGCGCGGGACGCACCTGCTCGACGGAGGCGAAGACCTCCGGTCGAATGCCGTTGGGAATGACCACCGGGGTCGACTTGAGCGTGTAGCAATCGACGAGTTCCTGCCGCATGTAGGGCGACACGGCCGTGAGGCGGGGAATCCGTGGAATCAACCAGTCGCCGTAGAACTTTTTGTAGAGCGTGTATGCCGATGGAGCATGCCTGTAGATCTGGCGGGGCGAGTCTCGTGCCGTAACGAGGCACGGAACGCCGCTGCCAAGCGCGGCATGGGCAAACTCGTAGGTCCATTGGGCGTGGACCACGTTCGGCTGCCTGCGAGACAGGGCCGCGATCATCTGCCGACGTTCTCTCCGGAAGGCATCGAGACAGAACAGGTAGCCGCGTCGGGTGGGGACGGCATCGATGCTGAGCCGGCCATTCGACCACGAGTAGGGTGACGGGAGACGGTGGATCGTGGTGACGACGGAGACCTCGTGGCCGCGCCGCAGATACTCCCGCACGAGATACGCACCAAATGCATACTGAAAGCCCGACGGCGTGGCAGTTACATCCACCCCCTCATCCTGCAGCAGATGCAGGGAGATCGGGCCCACGTAGGCGATCCTCATCCTAGCGCCCCATCCTCATAGAAGCCCCCGGCGTAAGCCGGGGGATCCCGTCGCTTACGCTCAGGGCTTTTATGGGCGATCAACATCATCCAAATCCACAAAGTCTGGCCGGCCCGCCCCACTGCCGAGCAGCCACTCGTAAGTCTCGAGCAGCAGACGCGACTCCGCCTCCCAGGTGAAATCCCTGGCGATCCAAGCCGCCCCACGATCTCCCCTGGCAACCAACTCCGCTCGCGGCAGCGGGAGG
>JAPLNQ010000110.1:13695-19338 GCA_026401075.1 Planctomycetia bacterium | reverse complement strand
TCCACCAGCCACAGTCGTGCTCGACGATGCCCGACCAGGGGGCGCCGGTCGTGGTGATGACCGGCACTCGGTGCGATAGCGCCTCTCCGATCACGAGTCCAAAGTTTTCGCTGATCGTGGGGAGGACGAAGAGTTCACTCGCGAGATAGGCGGCCGTCTTGCGGTCGCCATACAGCGGCCCCGTGATGGTGGTGCGGTCGAGGACGCCGCCGTCCCTCAGGATCACCAGCACCTCCTGCAGGTGTGACCGTTCATCCGGCCCGACCACCACGAGATGCCAGTCGGGAAACTGCTGGGCACACTCGGCCCACGCCCGCGCGAGCGTCGTCACGCCCTTGATCGGCTCGATGCGTGAGAGAAATAGCAGCAGCCGACGGCCCTGTGTCTCGGGAAAGTCGCGGCGGAATGCCGCCTCGAGCAAGGCGGCGCGGTCGGGCTCGATCGACCCGGCGGGCGTGATGCCGTTGGGGATCATGGCGATCGGGCCACGATATCCGTAGAGGCGAAACGCATCAGCCTCGTCCGCGGCCGTCGCGCGTGATCACATAAGGCACGCCCACCGTTCTGGCCGCGGCGGCCGCCGCCCAGTCGGGAAACTGCCAGATGCCGTGGATGTGCACGATGTCGTGTTCAGATGCGAGCTGCTGGATTCGGTGATGCAGTTCGCTGCTGTACCAAATCGTGTGGCGGAAACTTGGCGGGAATTTCAAGACGCGAACGCCATGCGTCGCCGCATCGTCGACCGACTGGGCTGAATCTCCGGCAAGCGTGGCCAGCGTCACGTCGGCTCCAGCATCCGTCATGGCGGTGCAGATCGCGGGGATGACCTCGGAGGGACCACCCGTGTCTTTCCAGAGGCCGGTGATGACGTGAAGCACTCGCATGGCTACTCGGCCGGGCGGGACGCTCCGTTCACAGACTTCTCTCGGGCAAGCTTTGTCATGAACTACGCCGCAGGGAACGCATGGGGATAGGTAGCAACTTTCGGCCCAGCATACGGTACGCGCAGCTGAACCACACCCTTCCGCAGTCCATACACGCCGAGGAGACCAGCCGCCATGAGCATGTGCTCCGCGGCACGCTCGTTGAGCATGTACGGAAGCGTGGCTCCTCCGAGAACGATGTTGCTGATGACGGCGAGCCCCAGCACGGCGATGCCGATATCGGTCTCTCTGGCGATGGCATTTCTCGAAACCATCACCGCATAGAACAAGACAAGCAACGAAACGGGCCCCGCTACCATGCCGAGCCGTAGCATGGGATCCATGAGAATGCTGTGCGTGCTAAAGGGCCAGATCTCTTCCTTGCCAAGGGAGCGGATGATGAACTTCGGCGACGGGACGCCGCACATCGTTGGGTTTTCCACGAATTCCCGCATGGCGCCCCACCAGATTGGACCGCGATCCGACAGCAGTTTGAACGTCATCCTGTCGTACGTCGATCCCTGTCCCCCCCTCACCGTCTCGAACAAATCCCTGGTCGGATCGTGCGCGAACGCAGCGTAGAAGAACATGCCGAGCGTCATGACAAGGAGGGCATAGGTCAAACCTGTCACAACCGCCCACCGAAGGGTCTTCCGCCCGAACGGCCCAAGGGAAACCCCCGCGATCGTGTTCCAGACCCAGAGCAGCACAAGTGTGAACGTGGCTTCGACTGCGAAGAGGGCGCCGGCGATGGAATACACCACGGAGATGCAGCAGTGCAGGAACGGCCCACGACCGAGGATCAAAAGTGGCGCGAAGCTGCCGGCAATCGGCAGGAGTACCCAGAGCTGCCGACTCTGATATCCGATCAGGAGGTTCCCCACCACGGTGAGCAGGCCCAGGATGGCGAACCCCGTGGCCAGTTGCATGAGTTGCTGTTTGGAGCATGCCGGCATGAGCAGGCCGTAAAAGTAGAGCCCCACCACGCAGTAGTCGCGTAAGCCCCCGGTCCAGCCCGGCTGACCATAGGCCGAAAGTGCCCCCACGATCACGAACACCATTCCGATCAGGTAGAGGTTGTAGAGCCAGAACGGAAACTGTGCTCGCCTTGCCACACGCGCCGACAACGCCGCGAAGAATGTCCGAGTGGCGTAGAGAACGCAGGGCAGCATGAACGCGTACTGTTCGAATCCCGTCATCTGCATCGCCATGTCTTGGGCTTCGTCGAAACTGCCACGCCCACCCAGTTGAATCCGCAACTGCACGCACGACAGCACGAACGGGATGATCACGTCGGGCTTCATCCGCCAGATCAGGTAACAGGCAAACAGGCTTCGCACCCAGATCGACGACGGCAAGTGCACCCAGGACCAGAGGATGTAGACGATCCCGATTCCGATCAGCGTGGGATTGAAAATGGATCCGTCGATAGTGCCGGCCGCGGCGGACCGCCGATGTGCGGAAGCATCGCCTGCAGATGGCAACGTGTGGTCGTATATCGGGTCGAACGTCATGGTCGACCGCCTCGCGGCATCACGGCTGCACTCCGTTCGTGGCCGCCGGGAGAACCCGTCGCACTCCCGCCGGAAGAACGGCATGGGCCACCTCGAGGAGCATCTGCCGCAGTGGTGCCGACCGCACTGTAAGCACGAGAAGCGTGACACCACCGCAGACCGCGGCGAAAAGCGGAATCTGCCAGACCTTCAGCGGAATCTCGGGCATCATGCTGGCCGCAGCCAACCCCAGGATGATCAATGCGACGTCGACCGCCAACGTCAGCCACTCGGCGGCACCGATCCTGACGCCGGTAAATCTGGCCATGTCCATCAGAAGCAGAATCGTCGCGACGACGGGCGTGGGCGTGGCAGCCACCGCCAGCCCGAAACTGCCGAAGAAGTAGGCACCGACCGCCATCAGTGCCATTCGGCCCACTCCCTCGACAAACATCACACCATGGGTGTACACCAACCGGCCGGTGGAACCAAACAGATACGATGCAAATGCCAACGCGGTGCCGGCGATGGCAGCCGCTGCGATCGCCAGCGTGAGCGGGGTTGGCAAGAGGAAGTGCGAGCCCACCCAAGCCGTCAGAAACTGCCGGTGGACGCTGACGAAACTGATCGCCAGCGCACCTGCCATGATGACGGTTAGTCGCAGCGAGTTGAGGAACAGCCGAAAGGCCGGCGGCCCCTGGTCGCGGGTCAGGAACCGGGTGAACCCCGGGAGCAGGGCGCCGCCGAAGGCGTTGGCGAGCCCCGTCGCCATGCCGGTCGGCCTGGCCGTGTTTGCATAGAGCGCAGCCGCACCGGGCCCCTGGGTCGTGCTCACGCAGACGACGTCGAACGTCGCCTGAATGGACTGGACCCACCGGACCGCCAGTCCCAGGGTGCCGAGCACCGCGAACGACCGGCAGCGGTGGAGATCGAGCGATACCCCGCCGGACGCTCCGTGCCCGGAAAGGTAAAAGGCGTTGTAGATGGCGAGCGGAATGAGGGTCACGCCGCTTCGCACGAGCAGGCCGATGGCCAGCCCCATGACTCCGAATCGTGGCAGGAGCAGCCAACTGGCCAGAAGCCAGGCAATCGGTGCGGCGATGCCAATGGCCCCCGTCACGATCGGACGGAGTTGCGAGGTCGGCAGGGCGGTCAGACTGACGGAGAATTGCGACATGGTGGCCGTGATGGCGACGACCACTGCGATGAACAGATTATGGCCGGAGGTCGCGAAACTGCCTGGCGAGAGTTTCTCAGCCGCCAAAATCGAGACGAGCACCATGAGTCCGCCCACGATCGACGACAGCGCCGACACTGCCAGACCATTGAAAAGTTCCGCTCTCGCCTCGCCGTGCCGTGCCTTTTCGAGCGCCTGACCGAGACGGATGACCAGCACTGAGCTCACATTCATGTCGGCCATAGACCCAACAGCGGCCAAGGCCGTCAGCCCCAACCACTTACCGTATCCGACATCGCCGAGGGAACGGATCGCGATCGGCACGACCGCCAGCGAGCAGACGATCATCGAGCCCATCGCCAGGTAATTGCATGCCAGAGATGCGATGACGCTGATGCTGAGGCGGCGTAACATCAGGATTCCACACGGGCAGGCGACGTCCAAGGCACCCCAGCATCAGTCAAAACGCTCTCGAACCAAGCCTCGGCCCACGCAGCCGACATCTGCGTGGAGGCATCGGCATGGATGCCGGCTCGATCCTGCATCGAAACAGGGCCTCTTGCGATCGCATCTGCCAATGCCGCACTGAGCGCCGCCGCACTGTCAGGCTGCACCACGTTGCCCAGCCGCGCGGACGACACGAGCGCCGCCGCCCCGCACGCCGCCGTGCAAATCACCGGCGTGCCAGCCGCCAGCGACTCGTTGACGAGCGTTCCCCAGCCGTCGAATCGGCTCGGCAGGACGGCAACATCGGCCTTCGCCAGCAGTTCTCGAACGTTCTGGTTGGAAACCACTCCGTGTAAGGCTACCCGATCTTCAAGCGCGAGGCTGCGGACCAACTGTTCGAGCCGCGGCCGCTCCGGCCCGTCGCCGTAGCAATCGAGCCGCCAGCCGGTCGTGGGGAGTTCGCCGCAGGCCCGCAGGAGCACGTCGATCCCCTTGCGATGAACGAGCTGCCCGGCGGCGACAAGGCGAACGACGCCGTCGGATGCACCACTCGAAGCCGCTGCGTCAAGCGGTGGCACATCAAGAAAATAGCCGAACGGCACGATCTTTTCTTTCGGAAACCCGATCCGGCTGAAAAACTCGCAGCCCACTCCACCGATCGCCAGCACGAATGCAAACCGGTGTGCCCAGCGGGCCGCGAGCAACCTGCCCCGTAGCCGCTTGAGCCAGCCGGTCTGCCACGGCTGTTCGGGAGCCTCTGAAAAGATCGCCAGCCGGGCGGGCGTCGGGGCGAGCCTGCGGAAGCCGGCCCAGACCAGCGGGTGGGAGAAGAAACCGGAGAACACGTGGAGCGACGCGGCGGTCGAATGTCCCGCCAAAGCGGCATGATTGGCCGGCACGGAGATGTCGACGACCTTCAAGTGCCTGTGACTCGCCTCACGCCAGCCCTGTGCCGATCGCTCCGGCGGCATGTCCCGCTCGACGCCCAGAATCACTTCCACTCCGTGGGCAGCAGCGCACCGCTCAGCGACCGCTTCCAGAAACGCTTCCTGGTGCGGACTGGCGATCGGCTGCCAGAAGATGATGGTCGGCCTCGGTTCCAAGATTGATTCGCCCGCATCAGCGGATCAGCGGGCCCACGCGGCCCGGAGCGCCGTAGATGATCGACTCCGTCGGAGCGTCTGACAGCGCACACGAATTGGCGCTTACCTTACTGCGGGCACCGATCCTCCTGCCCGGCCCAACCGAGGCGTGCAGCCCCATGAACACGTCGTCGCCGATGTGAGCGTTGCCGCCGAGCGTGGCATACGGAGAGAGCACGGCATAGTTCCCGGTCGATGCATCGTGGCCAAGGGAAGAGTGGTAGTTCATCACTACGAACGCCCCGACCTGAGCCGCATCGCTCACGATTGCATAGGGGCAGATGATGGAGCCCTCGCCGATCGCCGCCGTGGGAGCCACGATGGCCGTTGGGTGAACCAACGTCAGGAACTTCGCCCCTCGCGACATCAACGACTCCGCCACCTGTCGGCGGACGATCGGAATGCCGATGGCAAGCAGCAGCGCGTCGCCCGACTGCGGTTCGTAGCCGTCTGGATCGGCG
>JAPLNQ010000110.1:0-13672 GCA_026401075.1 Planctomycetia bacterium | reverse complement strand
CTGGATCGGCGAGAATCTCAAGGCTGCCATCATGACCAGTGAGTCGATCGCGTTCCGCAGAGAGGAAGCCGGCGATCCGCGACGCGTGCTCGGGCCAGGCGTCGCGGGCCCAGTGCAGGACTTCACGACCAAAGCCTCCGGCGCCGACGATGATGATCCGAGAGGCCGCCGACGGTTCACTCCTCTCCATGGCCCGACGCGAGGTCACGATGCTAGCCTTCTCCGACGGGCAACAGCTGTTGGCAGGCGCAGACTCCGTTCCTCTGGGTGACACCATGGGCTGCTGATTTTTCGCTGTCTTTCCGGCACAAAACCCGAGCATACCCAGCTTTTCGCGAACGCACCCCCGGCCAGAACGACCATTCCGTACGGTACGCGGGCGAATAGCAACCGGTCATGCCGATTATCCGGTGGTGGCATCGCGATCGGCCGCGCTGACGTGCCAGACCTCGGTGCAGTTTCGGACAAAAATCCCGTACTCCCTCGCCGGAATGAAGGCATGCTGCCCGCGAGTGATGAGAACGAGAAAGCAGAAGGTGAACACCAGCGCGATGATCTGCACGAGGAACAGGAGCACGGTGCCGCCGACCGTGGCGGCCCAGCCCGACACCGCATAGCCGGTCGTAAGCCGCAAGAGCGCCATGACCAGCATGACGGCCGCAGTCATCAGTCCGGCGATGAGTGACACAATCAGCAGCCGCGTGCTGATGCGATCCGAAAAGACCGACAGCGCGCTCAGACCGTGCGTCACGAGGGCTGGAAAGTTCATGCTGGATGTGCCCGCGAGCCGCTGGGCACGACGTGTCGGGACGAATGCCTTCGGCTGGCGGGTGGCATAGGTCGCAGCAGCGTAGTGGTTCCACATTTCAGACGACACGCTCAGGCTCTCCAGGCATTCCCGGTTCATGACACTGAAGTTGCCGACACGCACCCGATGCCCGACCAGAACCCAGTGTGCCAGCCGGTAGAGTGCGTAGAAGAACGAAAATACCATGCCCTCGGAACGCTTGAGCCGTTCCGCAAACACGATCCGTACGGCATCGTTGTCCTGCAGTTCTTTCAGGAGACGGGGGATGTCGGCGGGAGCGTCCTCACCATCGCCATCCATCACCAATACCCGCTCACAGTCGCACGTGTCGGCGAGAAAGCAGAGCCCGATGCAGATCGCCCGCTGATGGCCGACATTGCGTTTGAGCCGCAGAATCCGGATCGTGTGAATGCAGGTCAGGGGCAGGTTCCATGACCGTGCTGGTGCCGACGTCGAACCGTCATCGACTAGGAGCACGTCGGCCAGAACACCGCTTGCGCGGAACTGCTCGTCCACGAGTGGCAGAAGCAGCGACACCGACTCCCAGTCGTTGTAGACGGGAATCACGATCTGGAGGCTCGCGTAGGCAGACGTGCCGGACTGATTCGCTGCGGTCTGGAACTGGGAGAAACCGTTGGTCATGCCGCAGAGCCCCCGTCGACTGTGACGACCTGACCGGTGATGAAGGCTGCCATCGGCCCGGTCAGAAACTCGATCGCTCCCACGACATCAGCCGGCACACCCAATCGCCCCAGCGGTGTGCGGCGGACGATTCGGGCCCGGTTTGCCTCCGAGAGCGATGACGAGAGATCGGTCTCGAGAAATCGCCCCGCGACGCCACCACCGACGACACAACCACCACCGACGGGCCACCGGCCGCGGCCCGCTCGTCGCCGACCGGACGGACGAGCATCTGCCGGACGCACTCGCGGACCAGCACGATCGAGCCACGCAGGTTCACGTCCAGCATCGCGTCGATCTCGTCATCCCGGACGGTGGCGACCACTCCCTCGTGGGCCACGGCCGCATTGGCGATGCAGTGATCGACCCCGCCGAAGCGGGCGGCAACGCGAGCGACGAATCCTCTGATGGCATCGGCATCGGCAGCATCGATCCGCTCAGCAAGGAGCCGATCGGCATGCAGCGAGGCCAGCGCCGCGAGCGCGGCGGAGCCCGACCGGGAAAACGTGGCCACGTAGTCGCCGCGATCGAGCAATCGCTCGACGACTGCCAGTCCCAGACCACGCGAGCCGCCAGAAATGATTGAAGTGGTGGGCATGATTCCCGCGGTCACGCCTGACGCCGGGGCACCTTGCCCGCCGGGTTCGTCGCGATTTTTCGCACGATATCGAGAATGCGTGGGACGCTGTGCGGCTCAAGGCCGCCACGGCAGACGGCCAGCGCCGCGGCCCGGATGCTTTCGGGCGTACTGCCTTCAGGCAACGGTTCGGCAAGCACCACCTCCGCCGCCACCAGTTCACCCGTGATCGCACTGGGCATCCCATAGACACGGGCATCCACGATCCCCGGCACGCCGCGGAGCAATTCCTCGACCCGCCGTGGCAACACCTTCGCCCCGCCAACGACGATCACGTCGCTGCGTCGGCCGGTGAACTCATACCGATCGCCCCGCTTTTCAACGAGGTCGCCCGTCGCCACTTCAGCCGTATCCCGGGAGAGTTGGACGAGCAGTTCGCCATCGCGACGCATTCCGAGGCGAGCACCGCCCGCCAGCGACCGGCCCAGCCAGTTGGCTGGAAATCCCGCCAGACCGTCGGTGACGCGAAACACCTCGCCCAGTTCGGTCGTTGCATACACCTGCGTAATTTTTACCGCGGGAAATGCCGCGCGGGCCTGCTCGAGGAGTGGCCCATCCGCCGCCTCGCCACCGAGCGTGATCCGATCGAGCCGAGCCTTGGCGAGCAACGACCTATCGCCCGACGTCAGCAGCCGTCGCAGCAGTGTGGGCGTCGCGGGCAAGACCATGGCCTGCTCGTCGACGATCGCCCGAAGCACCGCATCGGGATCGCGTGACGCCGGCACGACCAGCCGGCCTCCCGTCAGAAGCGACTGCAGCCAGACCTGGATCCCTGCCCAGCGCGTGGCGTCGTAGACGAGAATCCAGCCCAGCCCGTGCCACTGCTCAGCCAGTCGCGCGGCGGCGAGGAGTGAATCCCAGGAATGCTCGACCAGCTTCGGTGGGCCACTCGTGCCGGAGGTCGCAACCACCACGTGCGTGGCCACGGCCTCGAACTCCCGCCGCTGGGCACCGGAGTCGGCGGCAACCGCCAGGGAATCATCGATCGTGACCCAGTCGCGGAGTTCACCGCTCAGGTCGCGAGAGTCCTCTGCCAGAAACGCCACGGGAACATGCTGCCGGCCGCACGCGGCGGCGATGACGACGAGCGACTCGACTCGCTTCGCCCGCGCGACGATGCCCACGGGCCGCATGCTGTCGAGCGTTGCTTCGAGCTTCGTGATCGCGGCAGTGAGAGTGGCGTAGTCGATCGTTCGGCTTGAATCACCTCCGGCTTCGGCCACGATCGCGGTGCGATCTGGAAACTGGCGGGCGACCTCGGAGATCGCGAACGCGAGTCGGTCTTCAGCCGGCGCGTCGGCGAGATGACTGGGGGAGGTTTGCGTGTTCGTGTTCATCTGAAACTGGGTTCCTCGAAGGTTCCGCCTGCTCCAATAATAAGAAATGATGTGGGGAAAGGCACGTTCAGGGTTGGCCTGGCGAGGTCCGGAAAGGGGCGAATGGACGGTAGTTGCCCACCAGATCAGCCACCGTGCGGATTGCAGGGCGTACCGTGCCCTTGTTCGGGCCCTGGGCCGGGGCCCGGAAGGGATCCACCCCCAAGGACCGCTCCAAAAGCACGACGGTCTGGGCCAGATCAAGCGAATCGAGGCCAATGTCGGCGACAAGCAGCATCTGCGGCTCCACGGCGGCCGGTTCGCGGCCGGTGTCGTGAAGCACCTGCCGGATGGCGGCCACGACGGCGGCCGTGATCGGATCGTTCTCGACGCTCATGGGCGAAACTCCTGCATCGTGGCTGATCCGGGGGCGGAAACTCCCCGCCCGGTGACCGCCTGCCACACGACTTGAAAGGCAGTGGAACCGATGATCCAGAGGTCCACCAGCGGCCAGTACCAGTGGCCCAACATATCGACGTAGTGCGCGTCGTACTCCAGCCGTTCGGGCCAGTCCACCCCATTCCGACCTTGGATCTGCGCCCACCCGGTCAGGCCCGGCCGCACCCGCAGCCGTGTCGTCTGCCGCGGCGAATACCGGGGCACGTAGGCCAGTGGCAACGGCCTGGGCCCCACCACGCTCATGTCGCCCACCAACACGCTGACCAATTGCGGCAGTTCGTCGAGGCTCGAACGACGCAGAAACCGCCCGAATGCCCCAAGCCGCTCCGCATCGGGCAGTGGCCGGCCGTCGGCATCGACCGCCTGGCGCATCGATCGAAACTTGTGAATCCGGATCGGCCGCCCATCCTTGCCGGCCCGCATGTCGCTGAAGAACACAGGCCGTCCCATCACCACCCTCACGGCGATCCACACCGCCGCCAGCACCGGCACGAGCAGCACCAGTGCCGTCGCCGAAAGCACGACATCTCCGAGCCGCTTGAGAAATGGAAAACGGATCATGCGGCCACCCGAGAGCACCGTCGTTCCGCGATCATCACGAGTGCGACCAGCACAGCGGCCACCACCAGCGGCGTGACCGCGGCCACCTGATCCGTAGCTCTTCGCACCGCTGGATCGAACAGCGGCACCGCCGCGATCGTCGCCCCGAACGCCGCCAACCCGCCATAGAGGCTGGCCACGGCGCGATGCGACCAGCCGGCGATCACGAGCCGCTGGTAGAGATGGCTACGATGCGCCTGGAAGATGTTCTCGCCCGCCCGCAGCCGGCGTAGCAGCGTCAGCGACGTGTCGAAGATGAACGGCCAGAGGGCCAGGGCCGCCACGGGCAACACCTCCGGCACGGCGTCGGCCCGCGCCGCCAGCGGCAAGACAGCCAGCAAGAATCCGCAGAAGGCGCTCCCCACGTCTCCCATGAAAATGCGGGCTGGCTGCCAGTTGCTCGTGAGAAATCCGAGTGAGGCACCGGCACACGCGCCGGCGATCACCGCCACCGACCCGGCGCCGCAGGCCGCCGCCGCCGTCGCAATCCCCGCTGCCACCGCCGCGGCTGTGATCCCTGCGATGCCATCGCTGCCGTCCATGAAGTTGAAGGCGTTCGTCAGGCCCACGATCCAGAGCAGCGTCAACGGCCAGGCCAGCGGCCCGAAGCGAACCATGCCCAGCGAGCCGAGATCGACACGCGTCACCGGTCCGAGCACCGCCACGGCCGTCACCGCAGCCGCTAGATGCACGGCAAACCGCGTGCGGTTGCGCAGGGTGTGCACGTCGTCGAGCCAACTCACGGCAGCGATCGCCAGAGCCGGCACGATGGCACCGGCGATGCGCAGCAGTTCCTCCGGCCTCATGATCCCGATCACAGCCGCCGCGGCCACGACGACGATGACGATCGAGAGTCCACCCCCGCGCGGCGTGCTCCGCGCATGGCTGCTGCGGGCGTTTGGGACATCAATGATGCCACGCGCGACCGTCCACTCGATCAGCCCGCGGGTCAACAACGCCGCGGCCACGAGGGAGGCAAGGCACCACGCACACCACAGACCGATCGTTGTCATCGTTCGCCTGTCACCTGCCTGAGCCCGGCCGCCGTCACGAGTTCTTCGCGGTGGCCACCGCCTCGCAGACATCGTCCACCACCGCCTCATCCACGTGGGCCCCGATGGGCAGGGAGAGACTGCGGGCCGACAGCGTGTCGGTGCCGGGCAGCGACCGCGTGCGGTCGTGGAAATGTTCGAACGCCGTCTGCCGGTGGCAGGGCGGATCGTAGTAGGTGCGCGTCTCGATGCCGCGGGCCGCGAGCGCACGCCGGACCGAATCGCGGGTCATCCCGAACCGGGCCGGATCGATCGTGATCGAAAAGTCCTTGTGGCTCGACACACTGCCTGCCGCCGATTCCACGAACCCGATTCCCGGCAACTGCTCCAGTTCTTGTCGGTAGCGGGCCGCGATCTGCCGCCGCTGACTGGCGACGTCATCAAGCATCGCCAGCGACGAGAGGCCCACGGCGGCGCTCAGTTCGGGCATCCGGCCATTGACGCCGGCAAACAAGGCATCGTAGGAGCCGTCGTTGCCATACTCGCGGCCGAGCCGTACGAAATGGGCGAGGCAATCGCAGTCGGTCGCGACGATCCCTCCCTCGCCGGCGACGAGCAGTTTCGTGGGCGACAGGCTAAACACCTGCGCCGTCGCGCCCGCCCCCACCGGCCGGCCATGCATGCTCGCGCCAAAACCGTGCGCGGCATCAACGATGAACGGCAGCCCGTGCTCGGCGGCCACCGCCGCCAGCGCCGCCACGTCGCACGGATTGCCGAAGTTGTGGCAGGCCGTGATGGCGACCGTGCGCGGCGTGATGGCGGCCGCCACGGCCTGCGGCGTGACGTTCGTCGTGCGAGGATCAACGTCGATGAACACTGGCCGCAGGTTGTTCCAGACGATCGCGGCGGGCCCCGCGAGGAACGTGAAGCTGGGGATGATGACCTCGCCGAGCGACTCACTGCGGGCGCCGCTCCGGACCGTGCCAAATCGCGAGAGCGGCTCCAGCGAACCGACGGCACAAGGGCTTCCTGCGCCACGGCGGTTGCGACAACTGCCGGCCGACAGGTCGAGGCCCTTGTAGACGAGCAACAGACCGATCGTGCAACTGCTCACCGCCACCGCGTGCCGGACGCCCAGCCGCGCCGCGATCGCCTGCTCCAGGCGGTCGACGAACGGCCCCTTTGTGAGCCTGCCGCTGGCGATGATCTCGGCCGCAGCAGGCCCGATCGACTCCCAAGACGGCAGGGCTGGTCGCACGAACGGCACGCGCATGCCGACGGCAGCGGGATCGCGTGCTGAATGCACTTCAGGGATGACGGGAAATCGGCTACTTGGCATGGGCCTTCCGGGGCGGGGCCGAATCGGGCTCGTCGCTCGTATGGGCGCCGTACTCGGCGACCAGTTCGCGAAGCTTTGATTTTACCACCTCAGGCTGTTCATCGGTCACGTCGGCCAGGGCGTCAATCACCGCCTCCGCCGCCGCCAGCGTTGTCGGCCGATGCAGCGCACAAAAAACCTTGGGATGGCTCGTGGGCACCCGTTGCTCATCGTCGAAATAGAGTTCTTCGTAGAGTTTTTCACCGGGCCGCAGCCCTGTGAACACGATTTCGATGTCGTCCTCCCCGAGCCCCGACAGGGCGATCAGGTCGCGGGCCAGATCGACGATCTTCACGCTCTCGCCCATGTCGAGCACGAAGATCTCGCCGCCGTTGCCCATCGCCGCGGCCTGCAGCACGAGTTGCGACGCCTCGGGGATCATCATGAAGTAGCGGCAGATATCGGGATGCGTGATCGTGATCGGGCCGCCCAAGCGGATCTGTTCCTCGAAGATTGGCACGACGCTGCCGTTGCTGGCAAGCACGTTGCCGAACCGGACGACGAGGAATTTCGTCTTCGACTCGCTCGACAGCGCCTGCACGAACCGCTCCGCGATCAGCTTCGAACAGCCCATCACGCTCGTCGGATTGACCGCCTTGTCGGTCGAGATCATGACGAACTCGCGGACGCCATGCCTGTCGGCCAGCCGGGCCAGGACCTTCGTGCCAACGCAGTTGTTCTTGATCGCCTCGGCCGGATTCCACTCCATCATCGGCACGTGCTTGTGGGCCGCTGCGTGAAAGACCACCTCGGGCCGATGGGCGGCCATGATCTGATCCATCCGGGCCACGTCGGTGATGTCGGCGATGAGCGGTTCGAACGGGGGCCGTGGATCGTACCGACAAAACTCCTGCTCCAAGAGAAAGAGGGCGTTCTCTCCGCGCTCGACCAGCAGCAGTTTCTTGGGGTTGAACCGGAGCACCTGCCGGCAGATCTCTGAACCGATCGACCCACCGGCGCCGGTGATCATCACCGTGTTTCCCTCGACGAGCTGCCGCACCGCGGCGTTGTCGAGCTCGACAGGTTCGCGCCGCAGAAGGTCTTTGATTTCCACCGGCCGGGGCTTCACGTGCATGGCATTGTCGTGTCCCGCGAGCAGTTCATCGATCGCGGGCAGCACCTTGACCTGTGATCCGGCCTCCGTGCAGGCCTCGAGCACCTGCCGAAACCGCATTCCGGTGAGGCTTCCCGACCGCACCATCACCTCGTCGATCCGGCGTCGCTCCACCTCCCGACCGACGCTGTCGATATCGCCGAGCACCTCCAGACCGGCCACACGGTTGTGGAGCAGTCCGGGATCGTCGTCGAGAAACCCCACCACGAAATAGTGAATATTCTTCGTCGACATGAGCGTGCGGGCAAGCAACTCACCGGCTTCATCGGCACCGATGATCAATGCCGTGCGAACCGGCTTGCTCGTGAAAATCGGTCGCAACTCCTCGCGGATGCTCCGCCAGAGCGCCCGAATCCCGCCGATCGCGAGCACCGTGCCAGCCCAGTCGAGCACGAAGACACTCCGCGGAACCCTCTGAAACTCGCCGAACTGCCCTGAGCTGAGGAGGAGCGATTCCACCGACGTGAGCACGAGCATCGAGAGCGTCGCGGCCCAGACCAGGCTCGTGAGGTCGCTGAACGAGACCCGCCGCCACGACACATGGCAATGGCCGAGGGCGTAGAAGATGGCTGTCTTGATCACCACGACGCCAAGGAGCGTGCGCGGAGAAAGCCACGTCCAGGTCGAACCCACGCTAAAGTCACTGCGGATGAAGAACGCAAAGCAGAAGACGACAGCGAATAGCAAGGCGTGCAAAACCAGCAGCACCAAAGCCTTCTTGTTGATCCGCCGCAGGGGCACATGGAGTGACGAGGGTGGTTTCATCCTGATGACGTTCCTTTGGATACCAGCCAGCCGTTGCTGGCTGGTGACCACGGCTGATTACAGCCGTTCGAGGTCGATATCCTCCAGTTCAATCGAGGCGCCCTGGTTGAGGAAGTGGACGGCCACGACGAGCCGCTGGCCGCTCCGCCGCTTGACCACCGTACCCTCGATACCCCGCAGCGGACCGCTTCGGACCCGAACGGGCTGGCCCGCTTCGAGTCGGGCCTCGGGGGTGAGCGGTTGTTCGGTGTCGATGAGACGCTTGATGTTCCGCAGATCGCCCACGAACGCGGCCGCATCACCGATCGGCAGCCAGCGGGCGACCGTGTTGGTCGCCAGCGCCGTCCGCCGCTGTTCGTCGTCGACGAGGGAAAACACGTAGCCCGGGAAGAGCGGCACGTAGGAGATCCGTGTCCGCCCGCCTGGCGACCGTAGCCGTCGCTTGACGAGCGGGGAATAGAAAGGAACAGTCGCCGCTTCGAGCTTCCGCATGAGATCTTTCTCACGGCGGGAGATGGTGTAGAAGGCGATCCAACCACGGCCGTCGGCCGCAGGCGGTTCGTCGAGTAGCGATTCGGGGAAGATGTCACGCTGTTTGGGGAGGATTGGCATGCCTGGAAGCCTGGGGAAAACGAATCCGCCTCGGGCATTGAACGAAGCGCACTCCGTTCTCATGGGTGGTTGTGAAACCGCCCAGGAAAGGAACGCAGCCTCGAAAATCCATACCTCTCTCAAGCTTACGCCGTCGGTGGGCCACTGTCGCCGTTTTAAAAGTAGTTTTGACAAAAGGGGCAAAGTTTGCCGCGCGACTCTGTCGATGACAACGACTGGAGCAATTATGCCGATTGCAGGGACTTTGCATGCACGCCGCGAATGCCACGCAGAAACGCCGTAGAGGGGCTGCCGGAAGACGGTTCAGCCGGCGGCTCCATGGCACCTGCGTGGCCCTGCTGATCGCTTCGACGATCCTTTCGAGTGGCTGCAGCATCTACGGCCGCCCCCAACGAACCGCCTCCCGCCAGGCGACGCTCGACGCCAATTGCCCACCCGAATCGGGCCGGATGCCCGCCAAGGAATTGGCGAAGGTGACGCTGCCACCCTATGTGATCGAGCCCCCCGACATCCTGCTCATCGACGCGCTCCGCGTGGTACCGAAACCTCCGTTCCGCATCCAGTCTTTTGACGCGCTCCAGGTCATCGTGGAGGGCACGCTCCTCGAACAGCCGATCAGCGGACTGTATGTGGTGGAGCCGGGTGGCATGCTCGACCTGGGCCCCTCGTACGGCAAGGTGATGGTGGGCGGCCAGTCGCTCGACGAGGCCCAGGACGCCGTGTTTCGCCACCTGAAGCGAATCCTCCGCGAGCCGCAGGTATCGCTCACGCTGGCCCAGGCGGCAGGCCAGCAGCAGATCGCCGGGGAACACCTCGTGGGCCCCGATGGCACGATCAATCTCGGCACCTACGGCAACGTCTACATCACCGGCATGACTCTCGCCGAGGCGAAGGAGGCCATCGAGGCACAACTTTCGAAATACCTCGACGCGCCGCTCGTGAGCGTCGACGTGTTCAGCTACAACTCGAAGGTCTATTACGTGATCACGGAAGGGGCCGGCTTCGGCGACAACGTGACCCGGTTTCCCGTGACGGGTAACGAGACGGTGCTCGACGCGATCGCCGGCATCAACGGCCTCTCGCGACTCTCGAGCAAGGACATCTGGATCGCTCGCCCGGCTCCGTCGGGCGTCGGCTGCGACCAGGTGCTGCCGGTCGACATCGAGGCGATCATGAAGGGGGGCTCCACGGCCACCAACTACCAACTTCTGCCGGGCGATCGGGTGTTCATCGCCCAGGATCCATGGATCGCCTTCGATAGCATCATCGACAAGGTCACCGGCCCCTTCGAACGGATCTTCGGCTTCAGTCTCCTTGGCGTGCAGACCGTCCAGACGATCAACCGCCTGCCGTTCGGCTTCAACCCCAACAGCTTCTGCTGGGTGGCTCGCGAGGTCTACGGCGAGCAAAACCCGAAATGGCTGCTGTTCCGGGCCTGGCTGCTGACGGAAGCCCCACCGTGGCTGCGTGACCTCTACGCCGCCCATGGCGAGGAATTCGCGGCCTGGATTCACGACAAGCCGCTCGTAAAGGCGGCCGTAAAGGCCCTCATGGATCGGGCGATCGCGGGATATGGCATGTCGGAGTGAAACCCTCCGGGCACCGCCGAGTGGTGTCGGTCGACAGCGGGTGTTATAGATTCAATGGGTGCGTTTTCCGGAGAAACCAATGATCAAGTCGATCAAGTCGCTTTCGCGTGGGATGACGATGGCCACCATGGCAGCGACGTGTGCCTGCGGGGTCTTCCTTTCCGCCGTGGCAAACGCGCAGGGGCCGGGCGGGATGCAGGGCGGCGGCAACGTGCCGTTTTCCAACATCACCCGCCGACCTTCGATCAGCCCCTACATGGGCCTGGCGTTCCAGGGCAACAATCCCGAGACGGGCGGCACGCTCGGGGCGATGCAGGGCCTGGTACGGCCGCAGCAGCAGCAGTTTGCCCAACAGCAGCAGGTAGCCCGCCAGTCGCGGCAGCTCAACCAGATGCAGGGACAGATGCGGCAGATCCAGCGGCCCGCGGGCGGCTCGACCATCCAAACGATCCGTGCCACAGGGCATGCCTCGACATTCATGGACATGTCCCACTTTTATCCATCTGCCCGCTAGAAGCCCGTGGCACACGTTCGCTCCATCGCGATTGCGGCCGTCATCCCTGTGTTGGTTTGGCCAGGTGCGGTGTGCGCTGCCGAAGACGTAGGCGTGCAACCGGCCACAGTGGAAACCGTCGAACTCCGCCCCAGGATGGAGCAACTCGGCACGACCGGCGGTCTCGACAAGCCACCGTCATCCCGCGACTTGGCCTCGAGCCGCGCCGAGCTGCAGCGACGTTTCCGCGAGTCCCTTTCTCATACGAATACCGCAGTGGGTGCGCGACTGGCCGCGGAAACCCTGCTCACGGCCGCCGTCACCGAGAACGACCGGTCTCTCAAATGGCTGATGCTCGATGAAGCGCGAAGGCTAGGCGAGGCGGCCGGTCAGGCCAGCCTTGTGAACCGCGCGATCACCATGGCGGCGGCGGTCTACGATTTCGACGCGATCGACTTGGAACTGCGTTGCCTGAAGCAGATTCCGCTCCGCGGCCTCGATGCCCGACGGGCGTCGAGCCTGGCGTCGGCAGCGGAGAACATCGCCACCCGTGCCGAAGCCGATCAGCGGCTCGACAAGGCGGTATCCGCGACCCTGCTCGCCTATCGATCCTGGCAGCGGGCCGGCAACAAGGAGGCCGCCCATCAGGCCGCCGCGCGGCACGACGCACTTGTCCAGGGGAGGTGAACCCTCGTGGGGACAAGATTGCATCTTGTCCAATGCATGTGCAAGTTGAAAACTTGCACCCACATGCCGCCGACCCGGCGTGTATTCAATCAAACGGCCGGCGCTTTTTTCTGGGAGCGGCCGGCTCCTGCGGCTTCGCGGCCTGTTCGTCGGCCGGCTCACCAGCGTCCATGTCGGGGTCGGGCTCAGCCTCCAACGGCTGATCCTCCTGTTCCTGCTTTTCCCGCCATGGTTTCTCCGACTCGTAGCTCGACAGTTCACCCTGCAGTTGCGTTTTCACTTCCGGCGAACTGCCGTCAGATTCGACCGCCTGCTTGCTGTATTTCCGCGCCTCGGCGAAATCCCCGGTCTCGGCGTAGCCAGCCGCCAACGTGCTGATGATGTGGGGCTGCTTCCAAGTCGTCTCCTCGCAGGCCTTCTTCGCCAACTCGATCGCCCGCTTGCCGTCCCGGATTGCCTCGTCCGGCGATGTGGCCAAAAGCCACGCCAGGTTGTTGAGAACGCCCGAGTCATCTGGTTCGAGCTCCAGTGCCTTCTCGAGGTCGACCCGTGCCGCCTTGTGGTCACCGATCGAAATCTCCGCATCGCTGCGGCCGCGCCAGCTCGCGAAGTTCTTGTCGTCGAGTTCGATCGACCGTGAAAACCGCTTGATAGCCTGCCGCGGCTGCTTGGCCGCCAGATAGAGCATGCCCAACTGACCCACGATCACGGCGTCTTCGGGCTTCTGTGCCACGAGCTTGCGGAAATCTCGGATCGCGGCTGGGTAATCGTTGCGCTCGGCGGCAATCAGGCCACGAAGCTCGATGGCCGCCGGGTGATCTGGATGCTTCGCGAGCACCCGTTCGAGATCCGCTGCGGCACGGTCTGAATCCCCAGCCTGCTGATGGATGCGGGCGCGGAGCACCAGCGGCACGACCTCGTCGGGAGCGATACGGATCGCCTTATCAAGGTCTGCGATCGCCTCGGGCCGGTCGCCCCGCATGGCCCGCACGCGGGCCCGTTGCAAAAGCGCACCGGAAGAGTCTGGGTCGAGCTTGATGGCCCGATCGAATGCCTCCTGGGCGGCCTCCAGCTTGTTGTCCATCATCAGAGACAGGCCGAGCGCCTCCTGCAACGAAGCATCTTCCGGATCGGCCTCGATGGCGGCCTCCAGGTCGCCGCGAGCCTTCTCGAGTTCGTCCGTGAGCAGGTAGAACAGGCCGCGGGTCCGCCGAATATCCTTGTCACGAGGGGCAAGTTCGACCGCCTTGTCGTAGTGCGAGGCCCGCTCCTCGCGGTCATCCGCATCGGCGGTATTGCCCAGCACGATATGGGCCTGGGCTGTTTGCAGCCTGTCGTCGGGAAGCAACTCGATCGCCTTCGCGGCGGTGGTGCGGGCCCGTTCGCGGTTGCCACCGGGAAGGCTTTCCAACTGCGCGATCATGAGCTGAGCGTCGCCGAGCTTAGGATCACGATCGACCACCTCGTTGAGATCGCGCATCGCAAACGATCGCAGCCGCGGCCACTGCGGATCGGGGGTGTCGACCTCGTAGATCGCCTGC
>JAPLNQ010000201.1 GCA_026401075.1 Planctomycetia bacterium | reverse complement strand
TGCGGGCCTGGCAGCGGGGGCGGACCGGCTACCCAATCGTCGACGCCGGCATGCGGCAGCTCTGGGCCACCGGCTGGATGCACAACCGGGTGCGGATGATTGTGGCGAGCTTCCTCGTCAAGGATCTGCGGGTGAGCTGGCTGGAAGGAGCGAAATGGTTCTGGGACACGCTTGTCGACGCGGATCTCGCCGCCAACACGCTCGGCTGGCAGTGGGCCGCCGGCTGCGGCGCCGACGCGGCCCCATACTTTCGGATCTTCAACCCGACGAGCCAGGCGGAGAAGTTCGACCCCGATCAGGCCTACGTGAGGCAGTGGGCGGGGCTTGGCCGCGACTATCCCCAACCGATCGTGGACCATGCCGAGGCACGAAAGCTCGCCCTCGAGGCGCTCAAGGTCGTGTCGGCAGGCAGGAAATAGCCACTACTTCTTCAGCTTCTTCTCAAAATCGGCCATCGTCGTCCGCACCTTATCGACGATCGTCTTCTGCGAGGCGGGCTCGGGCACCTTGTCGGCCGCCTTGTCGGCCTCCTTGAGCAGTGCCAGCGCCTTCTTGCTGTCGCCATTGGCACTTGTGGCCATCGCCACGGCCAAGAGTGCATAGGCCCGGTTCTCTGCGCGTTCGACACTCTTGGCAGAGGCTTCCGCATCCGACAGAAGTTGTTCAGCATCTTTTTTCTTGCCGGTCTGCGCCTGCACCTCGGCCGCGGCCGAGAGCGCTTCAGCCTTCGCCCGCGGCTCTTCGAGGGTTTTGGCGGCTTCGAGGAGCTTGTCAACGACGTCGCTGGCGGCATCAGCCATGCCACTGCGGGAGTATCCCAGCGCCACGGCCGCCAAGGCATTGGCACGGAACCGCTCCTCGACGCTGGCAGCCGCATCGGCCGCCTTCTTGAGCGTCTCCTTCGCCTGCGCGGAGTCTGTGTTGGCCTTGTAGATCGCCCCGGCTTCGGCGAACAGCTTGGCCTTACGGACCGGGTCGTCGATCGTGTCGATCAGACCGCAGGCCTGGCCGAGCGCTTCCCGGGCCGGCTTGCGGTCGCCAATCTCGGCGAGAAACCCGGCGACCTCCACGAGCCGTGGAGCAAAAAGGTTGGCATCGCCCTCACCCTTCAGCTTTTCAAGCGCCTTCGCGGCGGTTTCCTTCGCACCCGACTCGTCGTTTTTGGCGAACTGTGCCCTCGCGATCTTGAGCAGCGCTGCTGCCTGGCGATCGGGCGTCTTTTCCTTCTCGGCGTTCTTCAGCCGCTGCTCGATCGTCAGCGACGGCTTCTTCTTGGTGCCGCAGCCCGCGGCGGGCAGGACCGCTGCCAGGCCCACAATGATGATGAGGCACGAACGGATCGAGTCAAAATGGCGCATGGGTGGCAACTCCGGAAAGCAGAGGCGGCGATGTTTGTTCTGGAACCTACGGCAGTCAGGCATCGGCGGCATGGGCAGCCATCAGAATTTGAGGCGGGCCCGTGACAGTCGGGCATACGTCTCCGCCATCAGATCGTCTTCAACCGACTCATCCTCGGCCTCGTAGGTCGCTGAGAACCGCAGGTAGGCACCACAGTCATCCCACGGCACGGTCGATATCGACAGGTCATGGATCAGGAACTGGCTGGCATCCTGCGCCGTGGCGAAGGCGCGGTCGCCGGCGGCCGTGGGACTCTTCGTATAGAGGAAGTAGGTGCCGCCCGGCATTTCGCACTCGAAGCCGACGGCCCGCAGCACGCCGACGAGCTTCTCCAGGCGACGGCGATACTTCTCGCGGACACGTCGCGGAATCTCGGCGTCGCCGAGCGCTGCCGCACCCGCCTTCTGGATTGCCATGAACTGGCCGGAGTCGCAGTTGTCTTTCACGTCGGCGAAGGCCCGGACGATTTTTTCGTGGCCGCAGACCCAGCCGAGCCGCCAGCCGATCATGTGGAAGCCCTTCGACATCGAGTGCACCTCGACGCCCACCTCCTTGGCACCGTCGATCGACAGGAACGACAGCGGTTCGTCTTCGTAGGAGAGCATGATATGGGCGGCATCCTGCACCACGATGATGCGATGCCTGTGGGCGAAGTCGACGACCTGTTCATAGAAAGCCCGGGTGGCCGTCTTGCCGGTCGGGCTGTTGGGGTAGCAGAGCACCAGGAGCTTGGTACGGGTCAGGACGTCGTCGGGGATGCCGGCCAGATCGGGGAAGAAATCGTTCTCCGGCACCAGCGGCAGCCTGTGGACCACGCCACCAAACCAGCGTGTGGCCGTGCCCGCGACCGGATAGCCGGGCACCGTCATCAGCGTGACGTCGCCGGGGTCGATGAAGGCCGCCGGGAGCATGGCGTAGGCGGTCTTCGAGCCGATGCAGTGGTTGATCTCCTTGACGGGGTCGAGGCTGACCCCGAATTCCCGCTGCATGAACGTCGCCACCGCCTCCTTGTAGGCCGCGATGCCGTTGTCGGCATACCCACGGTTTTCCGGACGGTCGACCTCCCGCTTCATCACCGTGCGGACGCTTTCGGGGGCCATTTCGTCGTTCTCACCGATACCGAAGTCGAGCATCCGCCTCTCGGGATGCTCGGCGAGAGCCTG
>JAPLNQ010000011.1 GCA_026401075.1 Planctomycetia bacterium | reverse complement strand
GTGATAGTTGACGTCGAGCCAGTTAAAATCATTATCGAAGACCGGATGGTTGGTGATAAACCTCGCCTCAGGTATCTCCCCCATAAAGTGGTCCATGACGACCACCTGCTGCAGCACCGACTGCGGCACCGCGAACTGCACGAGGTACTGCAGCGGCTGATCAACCTTTGCCCCCTTGCCGGTCGAGTTTGCCTTCATCTCCTGGCAGTACACGACGTTGCTGACCACCGCGGACGCCGTCTTCGTGACAACGCCATCGATGACGAGCGGCTTGGCGACGCAGGCACCACCGGGCTGATATCCATTGGTCAGAAAGAGAACGGAGTTGCCCTGCCGGAACAGTCGGCTACTGTCCTTCAGGCATCGCATGATCGCGTCCATCGTCTCAGTCGCTTCGCCGATGAAGTGACCACTCGACGTGACGTTGGTGATCAACTGTGGCCCGGAGATACCGCGGGCCATGGCGCTCGCCGCCGACTGCGCCTGCCGCAGATCACGGACGATCCAGTTGTGCGGTCCGCGACCGCTGAACTCTGCAAAGCTAACCATTTTTGGAACCCTTTCTCTTCTCGAGGAACTCAGGGGAGTAGTGGCGATACACCAACGCGGCGGCATTCACCCGCCCGCACCCGTAGCACTGAACTTGCCAGTTGCCCGCGACGCCCAGTGAATTCTTCTCCTCGCCACACAGAAGGCACGGGGAAACACGCTCGCTACCATGGAGGACCTGCATCCACAGGCGGGCCGGAGCTGTCGCCACGCGATTGCCAAGGTCGAGAATCTCTTCGCGGCTGACTCGCTGGCCGGCACGAAGTTGCGTGACCATTCTGGCAGGCTCGTACTTGCTGTTCAGCGCCCCCACAGGCCGGGTCATCGCGATGATGCCATTGAGATTCGGATCACCCGGCAGGGCGTTACGCAGCCCTCGGGCGATCTTGTCCCATCGACGGGCATCATCACCCGCGCAGATGATCGGTTCGTCCAGCCGTAACAGGATGTGCAGGCCGTGGCCTGTATTTCGGACCTCGGCCTTGGCAAGCACAGGATCGCGGCCGAGCCAGTCGCAGACACACTTCTCGTACAAGTCGTCTGCTGACTGCGTCGCTGCCTCGCCGACCACATTGGGGTCGAGAATGCCGCAGTCCAGATCGATCATGAAACAGTTGATGCAAGCGACCTGATCGACGGGCTTGGCGATGGCGTAAGCCGGCCCCTGCTCGCCGCGGTTGAAAGTGGCCTCGCGAATATCGTCCCAGCCTGCAGGCCGATTGCAGGCAGGCCCACCTACACCTTCGGCGGCTGGTTCGTGCCGCTCATTTCTATCCATGTTTTTCATGTGTCAATCCTCTGGGTTTCAAAACAGTGCGCACGACCTTGTGCACGCTGAAGCCCATTCAACACCTGTCCAGCGATCTTGTCGCTTCAGTTTTCTGCATGACTGCGGTCACCACCGCAGTGACTGCGGTCACCACCGCAGTCACGCGAAATGTTTGGATGACCACACCGTCTTCGTCGCGTAGAGTGCGAACGGCGTGATCAAGTCGATCATGCACGAGCACTTGAAAGCCGCATAGCGGCATGGAGGTGATGATGTCGTTGGTGTCGAATGAAGCAGTAGTGTCGGGAAGCGATGTGGGGGCAGATGTCTGCGGAGTAAACGCCGTTGCAAAGAAGCCTGAGATGACCAATGGGGAGGCACAGCAGCCAGCGGAGCACTCGGTTGCCTCTGCAGGCCTCGCGGCCGACGGGGTCGCGATCATTGAACCGATGGGTTCGGTAACCGACGCTCCGACCACCGAGCCCGAGTACGAAGTCATCGGCGGCTTCAAGGTCCATCCGCTGGCAAGCAGGTTCGAACTGATAGTCGGCAAGGAGTTCGATGATCTAGTTGAGGCTGTCCACCGCGCGGGCACGGTCGCCGCTGTCGAGTTCCACGAAGGATTACTGATAGACGGCCGTAATCGGGTTCGCGCATTGGAGGAACTCCGTCGCCGAGGCGTCGAGATCGAACTGCCCACGACCGAGTGGCAGCCGAAGGGGGATGAGACGCTCGCGGAGCACATCTACAGCGTCAACGTGAACCGCCGGCATCTGACGGCTGACCAGCGGGTGGCCTACGCTATTGAATTCCTGCCGATTATTCGGCAGAGCCGGCAGGAGCGGCAGGCGGCCACGCGGTTCGGCGCGGATGGCCGAAACACGGTGGCGCAGAATTCGTCGCCGCCGAAAGGGACCGGCGAGAAGCCGAGCCGCACCAGCCAAGAAAAGGACGCTGCCAGCAGCGTCGGTCAGCTTAAGACATTGTGCGGCGTGAGCCGGCACAAGGCCAGCCAAGGGATAGCGCTCGACAAGGGGCTAAAGGACGGGACGGTCAGCCCGGAAGATTTCGCCGCGGTCATGCAGGGCACCAAGCCGTTGCGGGCAGTAGCGCCAGTAGAGAAGGCCGCCGGCAAGAAGACCTCGTCGAAAAAGGCGCCACGACCTGCCATCGACCTGATGTTCGCGAGCGAGGCAGATGCTGATGCCATCAAGGTCGTCGACGATCTGGAGGACACGCCCGACGTCACCGTGGACGAGATCAGCCGTCGATGGGGACGGTTCAAGAGTCACTTTGCCGTGGCAGACCACGGCGAGTTGCGGAAGAAGCTCGCCAAGATCATCGGCGATGAACAGCGCGAATTCGACCGCTGAGGTTGACGCCCTGCTGCCAACACTGGTTTTCAAACTGTAACTTCGTGGAGCCGCGTCATACCCGCGGATGAGAATGACTGATCGTGATTTCCTTTGCCATCTCGGACTCCCAGTTGAGTTCCCGAACTTTTTTTCGCCACAACTCGAACAGTATCGGCGATCACTCGCCGAGGCGGCAGACACGCCGGACGAGTACGGCGTCGCCTACATGCTCGCAGCTGGGGCGACGGCTGCGGGCGCCAACGTCTCCGCCTGCGTTCAGCACGGCTGGTACGTCCGTGCGAACCTGTTCGTGGCCGTGGTCGGCCCCAAGGGTTCCGGCAAGACCCCACTGCGGAACAAGGTCCTCGCCCCGCTTGTGAAGCACGAAGAGGAGCTGCAAGAACAGGCGGCAGTCGATTTCGACGACGACGAATACGAGGACGATGATGAGGATGGCGAAGGAACGGCGGTCAGACGCCGCGGTTCCAAGCCTCCCGAACCTTGCGTGATCGTCAACGACTGCACGGGGCCGGCGGTACTCCGCCTTCTGGAACACAACCCGCGCCAACTGCTCGCCAACATCGACGAACTCAGCACCATGGCCATCCGCAACACGGGCGGCACCGACCGGCAGATGTGGTGCGAGTTGTACGACGGGCACCGCCGCCGTCAACAGCGCGCATCCGCGGGCGGCCTCTCGGTAACGCTCGTGGCTCCGTACCTGTCTCTCTTGGGCGGAATCCAGCCAGACCTACTCAAGTGCATGTATGGTTCCCGCGGCGACGACGGCTTCTTCGACAGGCTGCTCTTGGTTGGTGATCGCGGCACACGAGAGGCGGAGTGGCCACGCGATGCGGACGACCCGGTGCTGAACGCCGCATGGGCGGCCGCGATGGAGCGACTGCTCCACATGGGGCAGCTGGCTACGGACGTGATCGG
>JAPLNQ010000138.1 GCA_026401075.1 Planctomycetia bacterium | reverse complement strand
GCCCGACGCGCTCGTAGTAGAGGACAGGCCACCGGCCGTCGTGCCACCCGTCGTGCCACCCGTCGTGCCACCACCGAGACCACCCGTCGTGCCACCGGTTGTGCCGCCGGTTGTGCCGCCGGTTGTGCCGCCGGTTGTGCCGCCGGTTGTGCCACCGGTTGTGCCACCGGTCGTGCCACCGCCCGTCGTGCCACCGCCACCAAGATTGAAGGCATACTGGTTGCTCTCGTAGCCGAGGTTATACCGGTCCGCGAACTGCAGGAACCGGGGGCCCAGGCCAAACCGCACAGTCGAGCCGCTGCCTCGCTTGCCGAGCTCGCGGCGGACGATCGCCGCCACGCCGACGCTGTTCATGTCGGTGTGGTTGCTCTGCGTAAGCTTCTGGGCGATCAAGTGATCAGGGGGCGGACTCGTCGCGGTGATCGTCGTGGTCACGAGCGACTGATTGATGTTGCCGAAGCCACCACCACCACCTTGGCCGCCGCCACCGGTCGTGCTCGTCTGCGTGAACGTCTGCGTGGGGGAGGAGGCCGCGAATTCGCTCAGGGTCGTGAAACTCTGCGATTGGCCGATGTTGAAGTAGGTGATGTTGACGCCGCTGTTGTCGTAGATCCAGCCGCCCTCATAGCGGTTGCCCCAGGCCATCTTGGTCCGCATCCAGCTGGTGTTGAGGTCGAGTTGCAGCGGGTCCGAACCGAAGGTGTAGAGCCCACCGATGATGCTTCCGACGCCACTCGTTCCAGAAGCGGCAATGTTGTCGTTGTTGAGCTGGACAACCGTTTGCGGCGAGATTGGATACGTCGGAATGATGTAGTTGCCCGATTGCGTCGTGCCCACGCCGGCCACGCGGGGCGGCGTGATGCCCCAATAGAGGCGGTCGTAGTTGAAGAAGATCCCCTCGCTCGGCTCGGGGTAGATCTCGTAGTCCTGCAGGTCCGGCGGTGCGAACAGCTGGAAGTCGTAGAAGTCCTGACTCGGCAGCATGGGCATCCAGTCGCCGGCATGGACGGGCATGCCCGCCACGATGCCGTGTGCAACTAAGAGGATCAGGGCCGCCAGACGCTTGAACCGCTGCTTCGTGACCATCGCTTTAGTGTCCTGGGGAGCAGGAGCCTGTTTTCCGCCGATGCGGATTGCTCCTTCGGTATCGGTCATGCCGGTGAGCCGAGTTGACGAAACTTGGCAGACTCTGCCGGATGTGCGGGATTTCCGTGTCGAAGCCGAAAAGACTGGCAGGCGGGGCAGACTCGGGTATGTTGCAGGAGTCCCCGGCTTCATCCTTCCTCGCCGGGATTCCCACGCTGGAGACCATTCCATGCCGAGCATGCTCAGGCGTCATCCTGCCAAGCCGCTGAAGACCGGCGTCATGACGATTGCCGCGGTAGCGTCTCTTGCCTGGTTTGGGTGGTTTGGCTGGTTTTCCATGGTGCTGCCGGTGCGGGCGGCGGAACCGCGGGCCGGCCGGGCCGCCGCTCCGGCTGATGCCCGACAGCCCGAGCAAGAACATGGGTTTCTCCGGATCACCCGCGGCTCAGCCCGTAAGCCGATCGCCCTCGAAACGGCGATCGCGACCTACGTGGAAACCCCTCAGGCGGCTGCCGCCGCGGGGCGGCCGGAGCCGCTCGAGGTCGATCTGGTCGGGGCCGTGCACCTGGGCAGCCGTCAGTATTACGACACGCTCGACAAACTCTTCGCCGACTACGACGCCGTGCTCTACGAACTCGTCGCCCCCGACAATGCCCGCGTGCCCAAGCCGGGCCGCAAGCCCTCGGGGGCGATCGGCAACGCCCAGCAGGGGCTGACGAAGATGCTCGGACTCGAATTCCAACTCGACCAGATTGACTACACGGCCAAGAACTTCGTGCACGCCGACCTGTCGCCGAAGGAGTTCGATGCCGCGATGGCCAAGCGGGGCGAATCGTGGTGGTCGATGTTTTCCCGCGTGATGCGGGAGAGCATGGCCCGCGCCGATCGCGCCGGCAAACAACCGGCGGGTGATGTCGGCTTCAGTGACATCTTCGGCATTCTCTTCGGCAACGACCGCGAGTTGAGGCTCCGCCGGCTGATGGCGGAGCAGTTCACCGACATGGAGGTGCTGACGGCTGCGTTTGGCGGTGAGGAGGGCTCGTCGCTGATCACCGACCGTAATGCGGCCGCGCTTGGTGTGCTGAAGGAGCAGATCGCCAAGGGACGCCGAAAGATCGCCATCTTTTACGGCGCCGCCCACATGGACGATTTCGACGAGAAGCTCCAGCGGGAGTTCCAGCTTCAGCCGCGGGAGACGGTCTGGCTCGAGGCCTGGGACCTGCGGGATCCCGCCGAGCGGAACTGACCGCCGAACGGAACGCCGCTCCAGGCCGTCGGCCAGAGCCGCTGGTCGAGTGGGGTGCCCGCGGCCGACGCTGCCGCCAGACGGAGGCCAGCGGTCTGCCACACGGCCGCCGTTGCGCGACTCCACAGCAGCCGCTCTTCCACGGCTGCGGTCCAGGCGTCGGCGATGCGGCGGGTCTCCGCCAGCACCCGCTCATATCCCAGCGCAGCGACAGCGTCACCGACGGGATCGAATTCAAAGTCGCCCGCGTAGCCGTGGTCCACAAGGGCCAGCACCAGCGATTCCAGTGGCAGCGAGCCATGGCCCGCCGGGAGTCGTTCCAGATCGGCCGTCGGTGGGCCGTCACGGTCGGCCACCTGGACAATCACTGTGGCCGCCGCCACTCGGGGGAGCAATCCCACCAGGTTCGGGTCATCGGCGAACTGCCAGAGATCAACGGCCATGCGGATGGCTGGATCGGCGGCGTTCTCAACCAGTTCCAAGGCATCGATGGGCCGTGTCAGGAAGCTGCAGCCGTTGGCCGCGCGTGACCCCGGCCGCTCCCGCGATCGGAGCGAGTGTCTTGAGGGCCGCAACAAGCAAGCGGCGGGCGTGGGCCCGTGTGTGTCCCCCGCGGCAGCCGCTGTGCACCACCAATGCAGGGGCTCCGGCCGAGGCGGCGGTTTCGATCGCTTCGGCAGCGTCTTCGATGCTCTCCGCAAACGTGCGGCCGTCGCCGCCGGTGAAGCCGCCCGCCCACTGCAGGCTCGATACCCGCATGCCCGCGCCGGTCAGAAGGGATGCTGCAGCCGCGGGCCCGATGTCCGAGAGCTTTGCCCGCCACAGTGACAGGCAATCAAAGCCATGGTCTGCAAGGCGGGCGATCTCCTCGGGAAGATCCCAGCGGGACGTCGTCAACTGACTGATGGCCACATGAAACATGCTCGCGTCTTCTCCTGCACGGCGACCGCCCGAACCTGTGAAGGGCGGAAGTATGGAACGGTCGTGCGCAGACTGTCCAGAGAAGATCGAGCCTGCTGTTTCCCGCCGCGGGAAGGCGATGCATCGCGGCGACGGAACGGTGCTGGCACGCGCTGCGTTTCAGTCTTGACAACATCGCAGGCGAGTGTTGCCGGCATGACTGAACAGTGATCAGTTATCTCGGCTCAGTTGTCTCGGCTCAGTTGGTCTTTGAATCAGTTGGTCTTTGAATCAGTTGGTGTCGGTGGGCAGCAGGTCGAGGCAGACGAGCCGGCCCTGACCGCGAACATAGAGATAGCCGTGGGCAATCACAGGCGCCGCCCAGCACGGTGCCACGAGGAGTTCGGTCCCGCTCTCCTGCGTACCGCGACGGGTGGCGTTCTGCGTGTCTGTCGCAAGCCCGACGAGCCGCGCCCGCGACACCTCCTCGTATCGGTCGGGCGTCGCCTTCACGAGCACGAGATCGCCGAATTCTCCGAGCACGATCAGGTGTTCATCGGCCCATACCACGCTCGACCTGCCCAGGCCGGGCTCGCTCCAGCGGATGGCGCCGGTTTTCCAGTCGGCGCAGACGAGCAGGGCATCGCCCGCGTTGCGGCCGCTCGAGCCATAGAGATGGCCGTCGTGGAGCACCGGCGTGGCCCAGTGGGACTTGAGGCTGCGATTTGGCCGGCTTCGGCTGGCGTCTTGGCGAACTGGCTGCAGACCCGCCGGATTCACCTTAAGAAGCACGCTCCCCGGGCTGTAGGTCTCCGACAGCAGCACCTCATCGCCGGCCACGACCGGGCTGGCAGCGACGACGCTGAAGAGTTCGTCGGCCCGCCAGCGAAAGTCGGCCTGGATGGCGCCTGTGGCCGGATCAACCACCAGGAACCGGTCTCGCATCCAGGCCAGGAGGCGGTCGCGACCACCGATGGTCGCACGCACGGGCGTGCTGTAGCTTGCCAACTGGTCGCTCGACCGCCAGCGTTCCCTGCCGGTGGCCAGATCGAAGGCCACCAGGCCGCTGTCGAGGCCCTTCACGAGGTCGAGCCGTTCCGGCGACGGCGGCGCGGAGCCCGGAGGGCTGCCGCCGACTTGCACGATGACCAGCCGCTCCTCCCCGATGTCGACCACCAGCGGCGCGGCGCTGACGCCGAAAAAGTTCCGCACCACGTGATACGCCTTGGATGTGTCAACCTGCCAGCGGCTCGCGCCGTCGGCCAGGCTGCGGCATTCGAGCCGTCCCTCGGGGCCAAACGTGATCACGGCATCTCCGGCGATCACCGCGGACGCCCGCGGTCCACCGTCGTAGCCGAAGGTGTCGACGTAGTCGGTGGGATACCGCTGCTGCCAGAGTTCACGTCCCGTTTCGGCCTCGAGGCAGCGGACCCTGATCTCCTGGGCGATGCGGTCGCAGATCACGCACCGTCCCTGGGCTACTGCGGGACCGCAGTAGCCCTCTCCGAGTTCGCGGTGCCAGACGATGCGTGGGCCGTCCGCAGGCCACGGCACAGCCATACCTTTCAGGCTGCTGCGTCCGTTGGCCGTGGGGCCGAGGAATGTGCCCCAGTCCTCTCCGGGCCGGGTCCAGAGATCGGCCACACCGGGCGCGTGTTGGTCCGCTGGCGGAGATCCGGGCTCTCCGGCGGCTCCATGGCCCGCACCCAGCGCCATGGCCGCCACCGCGATGAGAGACAGTCGATTCAGCATTGGTTTCGGCATCGGAGGAATCCCAGTGTAGAACATCGAAAATACTATCATTCTCTCACGTGATCGAATCTATGGCCAAGGAAAAGGAAATCCGCGTCGGTTCGCTGCTGATACCAGCGGCGGCGCTCGAGTGGCAGTTTGCGCGGAGCAGCGGCCCGGGGGGGCAGCACGTCAACCGCACCAGCAGCAAGGCCGTGCTCTGGTTCGATGCCGTCCATTCGCCGCACCTGCCCGACGACGTGCGGCGGCGGCTGCTGCAGCGCGAGCGGGCCCGCCTCAACGGCGATGGGACGCTGATGATCTCCAGCCAGCGGCACCGTGATCAGTCTCGAAACGTCGCCGACTGTCTGGAAAAACTCGCGGACCTCCTGGAACGGGCGATGATCGTGCCGAAGACCCGCCGCGGCTCGACCACACCCCGGGCCGCGAAAGGCCAGCGTCTCGACACCAAACGTCATCGGTCCGAGACGAAGCGGCTCCGCCGCCGAACCGAAGACTGAGGGGGCCCGCCGGCAAAGTCGGATTCCGGATCGGCAATTTCTGGCCTGCAAACTCCGGGCATGGACGTTGGTATAATCCCGGCGAGTGGCAAGAACGCCGCGGTTTGGATTGACCGGAAAGGAGTGCGACCCATGGCAGCGGCCCGCGACATCGATATCCTCCTCAAGAACTGGGATTTTCAGCCCGGCGAGGTCAACGCCCGTCTGCTCAAGGCCCGGAACGGCCGCGAGGTGCTTCAGATGCGGGTGGACATGGGCCTTTTGCAGATGGAGACCGACCTGCGGCCGGACGGCCTGCGGCCGCACGGCGCCGAGACCTACTACGACTATCTCGTCAGCGAGGTGATCCGGGAGGGCGGTTCGTTCCGCCTGTCGAAGGAACAGTGCGCCGAAGCGGATAGGGAGTTCGTGCAGTTCTATCACCGTCGGCTCTGCTGGCTGTCGCTGCGGGAATACCATCGGGCCGCCAAGGACGCCGATCACAGCCTGGCCTTCATGGACTTCGTGCGGGAACATTCTCCGGACGAGGAGTGGACGCTCTCGCATGAGCAGTATCGGCCGTTCGTGCTCTTCCATCGGGTGCAGGCCGCTTCCCTCGCCGCGCTCCAGGAGTCGGGGCCGGAGGCGGCGATCAGCGAGATCAACCGCGGACTGGGACAGTTCCGTGATCTGTTCGCCCGCTATGACGCCGCCGAACAATACAACGAGGATGAACTCGTCAAGCGACTCCTCGAGATGCGGGAGAGCGTCCGGCAGCGGTACGAGGTGGGCCGCACACTCGACGAGCAGCTCGCCGAGGCGATCCGGGCTGAAAACTACGAACTCGCTGCCACGATCCGCGACAAGATCCTCAACGAAAAGATCCGCAGCCCGACCGAGTAACCGGCTGGATCGGCAGGCCAGATCGGTAGGGTGTGACTGCGAGCCGCGGTAAAATTTTCAAGCGGCTGCGTCAAAATAGTGCGACTGGGCAAACCTGGGCGGACTAGGCCGTCTTGGAAAGCGTTGCTCATCTCTTTTTGGCCATTGGCACGCAATATGCGGTGTATGTTTTTGAGAACGAAAACCGTTGCACCTTTTGCCGACGCCGGAGGCCCATCCCATGCATGCCACCACCAGCACCGCGAACGCTGCCGAGACTTCCTTCGTGAAGTCTGCCAGCTTGACGAATCGGTATGTTGTGACTGTGGGTGACACGCCGCGCGAGGTTCGTGCCCGCACCATCGCGATGATCGCCGACGTGCTGGGATTCGAGCAGGAAATGGAGGGTGAGGTGGCTGATCTGGCTGGTTCTGACGCCGATCGACACCTGATCGCCGATCTGCTCGACTCCCGCATGATCGCCCCGCCCCGGGCCGCGCGTCGCCGCCAGCGGCCTGTCAGCTCGCGGGCCATGTTCTACGGCGCAGCCGGGCAGTAGCATGAGGGCTTCCCAGCGAGGCCGCTCATGAACCAGCCACTCACCGTGCCAGCCGGACGCGATGTCCGACTGGCGGATTTTGACCCCGACTCCCACGAGGACCTCGACCGCGCCGACGCCGAGGCCGAGACCCGCAAGCACTGCGACAAGCTTGACGAACTAGCCTACCGGCTGTTCGCGGAGGCGAAGCGGGCGGTCATCGTGGTCCTGCAGGGGATCGATACCTCCGGCAAGGACGGCACGATCCGCATGCTTGCCAGCGGCGTGAGCCCGCAGTGCCTCGACGTGACGAGCTTCAAGGCGCCCAGCGCCTTGGAACTCTCGCACGACTTCCTGTGGCGGGTGCATGCTGCCGTGCCCGCCCATGGCCGGATCGGCATCTTCAATCGTTCCCATTACGAAGACGTGGTGGTGGTTCGCGTGCGCAAACTCGTTCCCAAGGAGGTCTGGAAAGAGCGATTCGCCCAGATCAACGCCTTCGAAAAGCTGCTCCGCGACGGCAACGTCACGTTCGTGAAGTGTTTCCTGCACATCAGCAAGGAGGAGCAGAGGCAGCGGCTGGAGGACCGGCTCCGCGATCCGAAGAAACAGTGGAAGCTGGGGCCGAGCGACCTCGAGGACCGGCGGCTCTGGGACGACTTCCAGAAGGCCTATGACGACGCGCTCACGCAGTGCAACACGGAGCACGCACCCTGGCACATCGTGCCGGCCGACAAGAAGTGGTATCGCAACCTCGTGGTGGCCAGACTGCTGCGGACCACGCTCGAGCGGCTCGATCCGCAGTTTCCTCCGTTTGATTCGAGCCTGCTCTCCAAGCTTGACTGACCTCCTCATCCTCACACGCCACGCGCGGACCCATGGTGCACGCGGGAATCCATGCCATGAACGGACGCTCTCCCCTGCTTGACCTCGACGCCTGCCGTGTCCGCCAGGCACGGCTCCGCAGCTGCATGGCCGAACGTTCGCTTGATGCGGTCGTTCTCGTGGCGCCGGAGCACGTGCAGTATTTCACCGGGCACCGCTGGGATTTCCGGTTTGCCCCCGCGGTGGCGATGTTGCCGACTGGCGAGACCCTGCTGGTCTGCCCCGACAAGCCACTAGAGCTTGAGCAGGCGGCTGCCACCGAGGTGCGGACCTATGTCGCGAAGCGTCGCTCCACGCTTCGCACCGATCAGCGTGAGGCCTCGTCTGCGGTGCTCGGCGACTGGCTGGCGGCGCGGGGCCGCCAGGCCCGCGTGGGGGTGGAGTTCTCCGTCTGCCCGCCGCATGTCACGCGGCTGCTGGCGGGTGCCGAGGTGCTCGATGTCGATCTCGACCTCCTGGCGCTCAGGCGGCGGAAAGACCCCGACGAACTCGTGCTGCTTCGCCGGGCGATCGCCGCGACCGGGGCGATGTACGAGGCGGCGCGGAAACGGATCAGGCCGGGGGTTTCTGAGCTGGAGATTTTTTCCGCGCTGCAGGCGGCGGCGGTGGAAACGTGCGGCGAGATGCTCACCGGCACCGGCAACGACTATGCATGCGGTGTTCGTGGCGGGCCACCCCGAACACGCCCATGCGATGCTGGCGAACTCTACATCCTCGACCTGGGGCCGGCCTACCGCGGCTACTTCGGCGACAACGCCCGGACGATCGCCGTCGATGGACGGCCGACGGATGAACAACTGGCGGCTTGGCGGCACGTCTGCGAGGCACTGGCGGTGGTCGAACGACGGGCCCGCCCAGGCGTGCGTTGCCGTGACATCTATGAGGAGGTGCGGCAATGGCTGGCCACGGCGCCGGTGGGCAGCTGGTCGAGCCACCTGGGGCATGGCATTGGCCTGTTCGTGCACGAGATGCCGCACCTCAATCCCGAATGGGACGACGTGCTGGAGGCCGGCGACGTGATCGCTGTCGAACCGGCGCTCTACGATCCGGCCCTGCGCTGCGGCATGCGGATCGAGAACAACTACCTGGTCACCGACGCGGGGTTGGAACTGCTCAGTCCGTTCCCGCTCGATCTCGCATTGGCCTGACGCTGCACGTCGCGGCCTGCGGTTGGTCCCTTGCTGCTCCCTGCGGCGGCGGCTTGGCGCGTGGGGCCTGTGGCTTTTCCAGTGGCCACAGCCTGCTTGGCAGGGCTCGTTTGCTGCGCGGTGGTTGCGGTCCGCTTGGTGCCGAACGGCCAGAGCACGGGGGGCGTGAAGGCAGGTCGGGTGGGCGGGGCCGGGGCCACCGCCACATCCTCATCCACCCGGACGGCTGCCACAGCCATGTTTTCCGCGGCTGCCGTCGCGTCCACGCGGGCGGCTGTGTCCCGACACTTCTGCTGGACGGTCCCCTGCGGAGGCGTGGCGGCCGTCTGCGTGATGATCGGCAGATTGGCTGCGGCGATCCGCTCCGAAAGCGGCCGGCGGCCCGTGGCTGCCGAGAATTGATTCGACTGCGCCACGATTGAGTAGGTCTCTCCGGCCCGGGCGTTGAGCGCACAAAAGCTGGCCAGAGCGGTCAGACAGCCGATCAGGGTGGCTTCTGCCAGACGCGAGTGGAACATGCCTTCGACCTCATGGGGAGCAGGGATCAAGAGACTCCTACCGTCTATATCGGTTGTGCCCCCCTCCGGGCTTGTGCCGAGTGTGGCCGGGAATGCAGGCCGCGGCCCGGGGCCGCTTTGGCAAAGAACTTCTTAATCGCATACATTCCCTGTCCATGGCCCCCGGTTCGCCGACCTTTCCCAGTTTGTTCCCCACTTTGAGCTTGGAGCAGTCAGCATGTCAGTTGCCCAGGAAGCCCCCGTCCACGTCACCCGTTGGCATGCCATGGCATCCCGCTTGCTCTCCGGCGGCACGATCGACCGCGACGAAGCCCGGGCGATCCTCGAGTCGACCGACGTCGAACTCCTCGACGTCCTGGCCGCCGCCTGGCGGGTGCGGCACCACCACTTCGGCAACACCGTGCAGCTCTTTTTCCTCATGAATGCCAAGAGCGGCCTGTGCCCGGAAGACTGCGGCTACTGTTCCCAGTCGAAGGTCTCCGACGCCGAAATCCCCCGCTACAACCTCCTCTCCGCCCCCAAGCTGCTGGAGGCTGCGAAGCTCGCCGCCGAACGGCAGTCGAAGACGTTCTGCATCGTGATTTCGGCCCGCGGCCCGTCCGAGCGGGAGATCGACTTTGTCTGCAAGATCGTGCCCGAGATCAAGCAGCAGTACGACCTCAACATCTGTGCCTGCCTCGGGCTGCTGACGCCGGAGCAGGCGCAGCGTTTGGCGGCGGCCGGTGTCGACAAGGTGAACCATAATCTCAACACGAGCGAGAGGTTCTACGGCGAGGTCTGCTCGACCCACACCTACGGCGACCGCATCGCGACGCTCGCCGCCTGCCGCGCCGCGGGCCTGCAGCTCTGCAGCGGCGGCATCATGGGGATGGGTGAAACGCATGACGACCTGATCGACATGGGGCTGGAGCTGCGCAGCCTCGGGGTGGAGTCGATTCCGCTCAACTTCCTCAACGCGATCGACGGCACGCCGCTGGAGGGCAATAACCGTGTCAGCCCCCGCGACTGCCTGCGCGGCCTGGCGATGATGCGGATGCTCAACCCGGCGGCGGAGATCCGTATCGCCGGCGGCCGGGAACTCCACCTGGGCGCCCTGCAGCCGCTGGGCCTCTACGCGGCCAACTCGATGTTCGTGGGCGACTACCTGACCACGAAGGGGCAGCTGCCCGAGGCCGACTACAAAATGATCGCGGAGATGGGATTCGTGATCACCCGCGGCGCCGAATCGGCCGAACCAGCACCGGCGTTGGCGTGACCGATTGCCGGAAGGGGGTGCCGGGAGGGGGTGCCGGGAGGGGG
>JAPLNQ010000099.1 GCA_026401075.1 Planctomycetia bacterium | reverse complement strand
GCCCACTGACATCCTCCTCCGCCGTTGGCGGCGATTCGGCGAGAGCGGTGCCAAGCTGATCTGGGGCGGAGAGGCAGTGGCCGTGGTGCCCGAGGGCCGTGCGAATCCCAACCAGCTCTGCGCACCGGCCTGCGGCCGCGACGGCTTCGCGACGCTCCTTGCGACCGTCCGCGGGGCCCACCGCGAGCGACATGGCAGCACCGACGATCTTGTCGTCGCCCTGCAGCTCACCCATTCGGGACGATTCTCCAAGCCGACGACCACCGGCCGGCAGCCGCTTCTCGCCTATCATCACCCCCTGCTCGACGGCCGACAGGGCATCGATCCCGCGGCTGGGTCGAGCATGCTGACAGACGACGACGTGGAGCGGCTGATCGATCGCTTCGTGGCAGCCGCACGCGATGCCGAGGCAGCCGGCTTCGACATGGTCGATCTCAAGGCCTGCCACGGCTACCTCTTGCACGAGTTTCTCTCCGCCCGTCGCCGTCCGGGCCGGTTTGGCGGTGATTTCTCAGGCCGCACGCGACTGCTCGCCACGCTCGTCGAGCGGGTCCGCGCTGCCTGCCCGAGCCTCTTGGTCGGCGTGCGGCTCTCGCTCTTCGACACGGTGCCGTGGCACAAGGTGGGCGACCACGGCGAGCCGTGGCCCTATAAGGACTCGCTGCCGTACGACTGCGGCTTTGGTGTCGACGAGCGGGATCCCACGCGGATCGATCTTGCTGAGCCGATCCGACTGCTGACCATGCTTCGTGATCTCGGCGTCGCAGCCGTCAATCTTTCAGCGGGAAGTCCCTATACCGTGCCGCACGTCATCCGGCCAGCGGCCTTTCCACCCTCCGACGGCTATCCACCTCCGGAGGATCCTCTTTTCGGCGTGTGGCGGCAGATCGACGCGGCCCGGCAGGCCAAAGCGGCCGTGCCGGGGCTCGTCATGGTGGGCTCGGGCTACACCTATCTGCAGGACTATGTCGTTCATGCGGCTCAGGCCACCGTCCGGCAGGGCTGGATCGACATGGTGGGTCTCGGCCGGATGGTGCTCTCCTATCCGGAACTGCCCGCCGACTCCCTCGCCGGGAAGCCACCCACGCGGACAGCGATCTGTCGCACCTTCAGCGACTGCACCACCGCCCCACGAAACGGCCTCCGCAGCGGCTGCTACCCGCTCGACGATTACTACAAGTCGATGGAGCCGGAAGCCTCCGAAATGAAGGCGATCAAGCAGCGGGCGTAGCTTTTCCCAAGACAGGCATTGGAGCTAAACCGATAGGTTCGCCGGCTTCGGCATGCTCGTCGCCAAGGTGATTTCTGCATCGACGGTTGAACCTTCACAGGCTACGCGTTCCACATGGAAGAGATCTAGTCGACGGCGTGGAAGTGGTGGCTCGCGATCTGGCCGCACGTGCCTTGCCTTTCTTCGACGGTCGACCTCGGCTGCGATTTGCCGATACTTTGGTTCGAACGGTTGGCCGGACTGGCGACGTTGGCGGCGACGGCCATCGACCCGGCCGAGCGGCCGCTGCCCGGTTTGATGAAGGTGGAGCGCGTTCGGCACGACCTCCGCCCCGATGCCCAGTGCCCGCGAGATCAGATCGATGCCCGATCCAGCCTCGGACATCTCGACGATCTGTGGCAGCATCGCCTCATATTTCGGCATCCAGCGCAGCGGAGCCATGACGTCGCGGCGGCCGCTAGACGCCTTTCCCAGCATTGTCCAACGATCACCATTCAGGAACTCCTAAATATCCGCCGAAATCCCGGCATATTCCTTGAGCGGCCCCCTCCGTATCGGCCGCGGCATCTCTCCCAAGGAATGACTCATGCACGACCTTCTCCACGAGCGCACAGCCCATCTGGCTCAGCTCGGCACGACGCTTCGTAACGGCCTGCAGGCCGCCGAAGCCTCCATCCCCGCGATCAATCAGCACCTGGCCGAACTGGCGGCGATCGGCGTCACCGATTTTCAGATTGAAGGACCGGCAATCTATTCCCGGCCCGCGGGCGTCTCTAGCGCCCACATCGACGAATTTCTTATTTTCCAGGCCGCCATCATCCTTCCCGGCGGAGTCGGTGCCCTCACCTGGGGCTCGACCGAATACCACGAGCACGTGAGCCGTCCCTACGGCGAGCCCGTGGATCTCGCCCCGCGGTTCACGCCCTACGCCCAGTGCCCTGCCCTGGTTCGGGCCATGCTGATTTCCCACACGGGACGCATGCTCGAAAGCCTCATGCAGGATGTCCGGCTCCTTGGCTCATAGCCCGACCGGACGGAAGCGATACGCATGACTCCACACCGGCGGCGCAGGCTCCGATGCACCAGGCATCCACCTGCGCCGTCGGCTTTTATTTTTCCTACCAACCCCGCAGAAATACCTTCACAAATGCCCGAATGTCACGACAATTCTCCTAAGGCTGCAGCGGAGGCCGACAGCATCCCCAACACCAACGAGCGGGATCGCACTCCCGCGATCATCACCGCCGAGTTGGCGCTTCTCGACATGCTGGCTCACCTCATCGTCGACGCTGTTCAACGCGACACAACGGCACCGATAGCCAAAGACACCTGAGTACAAGCCGATGAAAAAAGATGTCCCGCTCACGCCGTCGCAGCAGCGGGCCGTCGAAGTCATGCAGCATGCCAGGCGATTGGTTCAGACCGACATGATTGGAAGACGGGTCTGGCTTGAGGTGTTCAACGAGGCCGATCGGAAGCGATGCCACAACGATTATGCCAAGGCGTGCCCGAGCGCCGACGTCATCGCAATGTGGATGCGAGCCCGGAGGGGTTCCGAATATCGAGCCATCGTCGATATCGCTGTCGCTGTGGGCATCATGACACCCGACCGCCGCGAATGGCTGCTCAAAGAGGCTGGCGAGCAGGCGGCGATAACGCCATCCGACCGGCCCCACTGGGATCGCGCTGCGTGCAAACTTTATCTGGGGACAAAAGTCATCCGAATCGTTCGCAGTCTCAGGATATCCGCCCGCATCGTCTGCATCTTGGATGCGTTTGAATCCGCTCGCTGGACTACGTCCATCGACGACCCTATGCCCAAGGCGACGGCAAAAGATCCGCAAATACTTCGGCACGCCGTTGCCAGTCTGAATGGGAACCTGACCGATATCCGGTTCTTCGGCAACGGATCCGGGGGCGTGCGCTGGGACTTTCACTCCACGACGCCTGACGGCTGATATCGAACCAGTCCTTCTGACTGATTCCAGCAATTTCGCACACCGCTGCGTGGCTGCGAAACGCCGGTTTATCACGCGGTTTCCACCGCTTTTTCCTGCGCGCAGGCCGCGCGGAACCGGCGCACCGGTGGCGCACCGGTGATTCAGTCGTGCCCTCCCGATTTCGGAAAAAGGGATCCACGTGAATGCATCGCGTGCTGCGTTCACTTTTCCACAACCAAAGGAGCCATCTTCATGGCCAGACATGATTCTTTGAATCTCACCCAGGAAGAAATCGACCGGGCGTTCTCCACCGGCGACTTGGGAAGGCAGTTTCCGCCGGTGCTCACGTTCGCACTGGCCAGCCAATTGATCAACACACCGGTGCAGACGCTTCGCGAGTGGCGATCAAAGGGCTATCTGAGCAGCTGCTCGCGGCTCGTCGGTCGCCGCGTCGGGTTCTTCCGCGACCGGCTGATTGACTGGTACTTCAACGGAAAGCGTCCCAATGACTGATCGCCACGAGAAGGCTGCCAACGATGGCGGCTCAATCAAGGTCGGCGATCATGCCCGCATCTGGCGACGCGGTGACACCTGGTGGATCAACATTCAGGTGCACCGCCGCCAGGTGCGGCGGTCGCTCGAGACCACCAATAAAGCCGAGGCCACAAAGCGGGCACTGAAGATCGAGCGGGGCATGGTCGAGGGCAACCTCGATCTCGACCGCGACAAAATCACGCTCGACGAGGCTATCGATGCCTACGACGCCTTTCTCGTAAGCGAGGGCCGCGCCAAGAGGACACTGACGCAGTATCGTCACACCTTCAAGCTGATGCGGCAGATCGCCACGGAACTGGGCCGGCCGCTCCTGATCCAGGTCGATCTGACCTTCGTTGATCGATTCCGAACGTTGCGGGTGGACCAAGGGCAGGCCCCGAAGACCATCCATACCGAGACCACGATTCTCCGGCAGGTGGTCAACCATTCCCGCCGACGAAACCTGCTCTCCCGTGACCCATTAGCCGGCCTGCGGCTGGTGAAGCCGAAGCCACGGCCCCAGCCCTGCTGGACGCAGGAAGAAGTGCAGCGGATCCTGGCGGCCTCCAGCACGCCGCATCGCGATGCGCTGGAACTGCTCGCCGAGACAGGGATGCGGGTGGGCGAACTCAAGCACCTCACCTGGGCCGACGTCGCGCTGGATGGGCCCCATCCGGTTCTCCACATCCGCCCCAAGGACGGTTGGAAGCCGAAGACGGGCGACATCCGCGCGATCCCACTCAGCCCGCGGGCCGTCGAACTGCTCCGATCGTTGCCCCGGCATTCGCGATGGGTTATCACGGCGCCTCCGCGAGGCTCCGACCCGCAGGAGCTGCGGCAGTTCTCGGAACGCCGGCTGCTGCTTCATCTGAAGCGGCTGCTCGCGCGGATCGGTCGTCCTGGCCACCTCCACACCTTCCGCCACGCGTTTATCTCCCACGCCGCCAGCGAGGGCGTGCCAGAGGCGGTCATCCGGTCGTGGGTGGGCCACGTCGACGCAACGCCCAAGCCCCCGGCAAAGCCCGGCGGCAGGACGAAACGGACGGGCAGGCCGGGCGACAAACGGGAAGACAAGCGCGGCGGATAGCTGTGCATTGTCCGCCACCACTGGAGGGCCTAGCACAGATTCAGCACACGCAGGACGGCCCCGGCGCTATGACCGCACCGCCCCTCCAGCGGATCTAGCACAAATCCAGCACACGCGTGCTGGAAGTTTGATGGTTGAGTTCCGAAAAGACTTAAAAAAGAGGTACGTATGACACTGACATTGTCAAACAGCGGATGGGGTGGGATTTGAACCCACGAGCCGCTTTCGCGACTGCCGGTTTTCAAGACCGGTGCATTCAACCGCTCTGCCACCCATCCAAATACAACGACCGACGACAGCCTCCGCCGATCCGTGACCTCCGCAGTCTATCCCGCCCGCCAAACCCCTCCAACGCCCGTTTTATGCGCAGGCTTTGACGAAAACGGCCGGATTTCCTACATTTCTGGGTTTCCCGCACATCTACGGCCTCTTTCCCCCACCCCACCCCACTTCAAAGTCAGGAACAGCCACGCATGGGCGGCATCAGCAACCGGATGAAGGAAATCAAGCGTCGTCGGCACCGCCGCCAGAAGCTTGTCAAGTTTGAGACCAAGCTCAAGAAGGCGACTACTTCCGAGAAGCTCGTCATTGCCGCGAAGCTCCGCAAGATGACCACCGGCTGCGATCTCCTCATCGCCCGCATGGGCCTCGAAGAACGCAAGCGCGGCTAACCGGCCGCGTCCCATCGCTTACGCTGCGGGCTTTTATCCGTGGGCGGGGCAACCGTTGGGGACGTTTCCAGTCCAATGAAAGCCCCCGGCGTAAGCCGGGGGATGGAGGCCCCGCGGACAAACCGATGGGCACTCTGGGGGGCACTCAGGCGGCTACGAAGCTACCCGCTCGAACGTGAACCCATCCTGCACGAAGTCGATCCGCACGCGGCTCCCCTCGGGAAATTGCCCGCCCAGCAGCTCCCTCGCCAGCTCGTTTTGCAGCTGCTGCTGGATCACCCGCTTCAGCGGCCGCGCACCATACACCGGGTCGTAGCCCAGCCGCGCGATCTCGTCGATCGCCCCGTCAGTGCAGTCGAGCGTGATGCCCGCCTTCGAGGCCTGGTCCACGAGCCTGTCCACTTGGATCTTCACGATCCTGTGAATGTGCTTCTTGTCGAGCGGATGGAACACGATCGTCTCGTCGATCCGGTTCAAAAACTCGGGGAGGAACCGGGCCTGCAGCGACTCCTTCACCGCATCGCGAATCTCCTGCTCGCTGCCTCCCTCCTTGGTGATCTCCTGGATCGCCTGGCTGCCGATGTTGCTGGTCATCACCACGATCGTGTTTGTAAAGTCGACCGTGTGGCCGAGACTGTCGGAGAGCCGGCCATCGTCGAGCACCTGCAGGAGCACGTTGAACACGTCGCGGTGGGCCTTCTCGATCTCGTCGAGCAAAACCACCGAGTAAGGCCGCCGCCTCACCGCCTCGGTCAGACGTCCGCCCTCCTCGTAGCCCACATAGCCCGGAGGAGCGCCGATCAATCGCGCGACCGTGTGCTTCTCCATGAACTCGCTCATGTCGATGCGGATCATCGCGTTTTGGTCGTCGAAGAGCACCTCGGCCAGCGCCTTGCAGAGCTCCGTCTTGCCCACGCCCGTGGGCCCCAAGAAAATGAACGAGCCGATCGGACGGTTCGGATCCTGCAGGCCCGACCGACTCCGACGCACGGCATTACTGACCGCCTCGACCGCCTCGTCCTGGCCGATCACCCGCTGGTGGAGCCGCTCCTCGAGCACGAGCAGTTTTGCCCGCTCCGCCTCGACCAGCCGCGTCACCGGGATCCCGGTCCAGGCACTCACGACCTCGGCGATCTCTTCGGGGCCCACCTCCCGACGCAAGAGCCGCTTCGTTGGCGCGGTCCCCTTCGCGGCGGTCTCCTTCGCCTCCCGCTCCGTGCCTTCCTGCTCCAGCCGCTGCTGCAAAGCCTTTCGCTTCACGTCGAGTTCATAGAGCTTCTGGTAGAGCTCTTCGCCCACCGGCTGCCCCGACGCCTGACAGTCCTTGATCTGCACGCCCGCCTTATCGAATGCGAGCTGCACCTCGTCGAGCTGCTTTCGCACCTCCTGCGAGCTGCCCACGCCGCTCTTCTCAGCCTCCCACTGCTCCCGGAGGCTGGCCAGTTTCTTCCGCAGTTCGGCCGACTCCGCTTCGATCTCGACGAGCCGCTCCTTGGCATGCTCCTCCGTCTCCTCGGCCAGCTGCCTCGCCGCCAGTTCCAGCTGCACGAGCCGCCGCTGCACCTCGTCGATCTCGCTCGGCACGCTCTGCAGCTCCATCGCGATCCGACTCGTCGCCTCGTCCATGAGGTCGATCGCCTTGTCGGGTAGGAACCGGTCAGCGATGTAGCGATGCGACAGCTCCGCAGCTGCCACGAGGGCCGAATCCTTGATCTTCACCCCCTTGTGGTGCGCCTCATACCGCGGCTTGAGTCCCCGCAGGATCGCGATCGTGTCCTCCACGCTCGGCTCGCCGACCATCACCGGCTGAAACCGCCGCTCGAGCGCCGCGTCTTTCTCGATGTGCTTGCGGTATTCGTCGAGCGTCGTCGCGCCGATGCACCGCAGCTCGCCGCGGGCCAGTGCCGGCTTGAGCAGGTTGGCCGCGTCGGAGCCACCTTCGGCAGCCCCGGCACCGATCACGGTGTGCAGTTCGTCGATGAACAGGATCACGTTGCCCGCCGCGGCCTCCACCTCGCGCAAGATCGCCTTCAGCCGGTCCTCGAACTCGCCGCGGTATTTCGTGCCGGCGATCAGGGCGCCGAGATCGAGGGCGATTACTCGCTTGCCGCGGAGGGTCTCCGGCACGTCCGACTGTACGATCCGCACCGCCAGCCCCTCGGCGATCGCCGTCTTGCCCACGCCCGGCTCGCCGATCAGCACGGGGTTGTTCTTCGTCCGCCGCGAGAGCACCTGGATCACACGTCGGATCTCGGCGTCGCGGCCGATCACCGGATCGAGCTTGCCCTGACTGGCCCGCTTCACCAGATCGATGCCATATTTCTCGAGGGCCTGAAACTTCTCCTCCGGGTTCTGATCGGTCACCCGCGACTGGCCACGCACCGCCTGCAGGCCGGCCAGCAGCTCCTTCTCGCCCACCGCCGCCAGCTGCAGCACGTTCTTCGCCTTCGAGGGCGTCTTGACGAGCCCCAACAGCAGATGGTCGGTCGAAACAAACTCGTCCTTCATCGCGGCCGACTCGGCCGTCGCCGCCTCGAACACCTTGATCAGCTCCTGATCAGGCTGCGGCTGTGCCCCTCCCGACACCTTCGGCAGGTGCGAGAGCTCCGCCTCGATGATCCGCTCGAGATGCCCCCGGTCGACCCCGATCTTCTCGAGCAGCGGCCGCACGATTCCCTCCCGCTCGGCGACGAGGCAATGCAGGAGATGGACCGGCGTCACCTGCGGGTTGCCGCGGCTGCCGGCCAACTCGACGGCGTTTTGCACCGCCTCCTGAGCCTTGATCGTGAACTTGTCGAAACGAAACGGCATTGTTTCCCCCTTCGGCCGCCCTCACCCGGAGGGAGAGGGAAGCCGGTTCATATATCTTTTTTGACCTCAAACTCAGCGTCGATCGCGTCGTCGGGCCCCTTGCCACCGCCGGACTGGCCCGCGGTCGATCCCGCATCTGCGCCAGCCGCCTGGCCGCTCGTGGCCGCATACAAGATCTTCGACAGCGCGTGGGCCGCCTGCTCGAGCGAGTCGTGGGCCGACGTGATCGCATCGGCATCCTCGCCCTTCGCCATCTCGCGGGCCTTGGTGATCGCCGCCTCGAGCGGGGCCTTGTCGGAAGCCGATAGCTTGTCGCCATTTTCCTTGACGAGCTTCTCGGTCTGGAAGCAGAGCGCCTCGGCACGGTTCCTCGCCTCGGCAACACGCTGCTTCCGCTTGTCTTCCTCGGCGTGCTGTTCGGCGTCCTTCCGCATCCTCTCGATCTCGGTCTCGTTCAGGCCGCTCGACTGCTCGATCTTGACCGTCTGCTCCTTGTTGGAGCCGAGGTCCTTCGCGCTCACCGACAGGATGCCGTTGGCGTCGATGTCGAACTTCACCTCGATCTGCGGCGTGCCACGCGGCGAGGGCGGAATGCCCTCCAGGT
>JAPLNQ010000167.1 GCA_026401075.1 Planctomycetia bacterium | reverse complement strand
GGAGTCACTTTGAGCAGCTCATATCGGCGTTGGAATCTCTGCTGACGGCGCCGGTCGGATATGGGCCGCATCGATCCCGACCCGTCGGCGAGTGACGATCAAGCACTCACGGGCACGAAAAACGACTTGGTCCACGGCCTGTTAGAGGCGCTCAATACCATCCCGATTGCAATACAATAGAGCGGGCCTGGAAGCGTCTCTTCATGGCGCGACGGCTGATCCGCGGAAGTCCGCGGCATCAGGCACGACGATCGCCAGGCACTCCCGAGTGAACGCGTCCATGACTGCCAGCGTCACACCCTCAGATTCTCTCCCTGAAGGTGGTGCTGTTGAAGGGGGACAGGTCAGTAGGGCGCCGTCTGCGACGCGTTGCCGTCATTCAAAAGGTCGATCCCGAGCCCGGCGCCGCTCAGCGGGTCCCACGCAGCAGCGGGCTGGCGGCGATGGTGTGGATCAGGGAGCGGACGCCGTACTGCGTCGGGGCGGCCTCTGCCACGATCGCATCGATCGTGCGGCGGTCGGCATAGGAAAGCTCGGCGCCGGTGGCATAGCGGGCCATGTGGCTGACGAAGGCGCGGGCGAGTCCCGCCGGGTCGTCTGCCAGCAACTGTTCGAAGCTGTCGATCCCCGTGAAAGAACGGCCATCGGCCACCGCGCCCGAGGAATCGACCGCGGGGCCGAGCTTGTACCTTGCCTGCCAGCGCAGGCTCACCTCCTCCGGCGCAGGGTCACCCTTGTCGGTCGAGCGGTAGCGGTCGCGGTAGCCGCCGATGGGATCGAAGCATTCGAGGGCAAATCCCGGCGGGTCGATCTTCGAGTGACATGCGGCACAGTCGGCGTTCGTGCGATGCAGGGCGAGCTGTTCGCGGATGGTCGTCGCACCGCGGGTGTCAGGGTCGATGCCGGCGATACCCGGCGGCGGCGGCGGAGCCGGATCGTTCAAGAGCCGGTCGAGCACCCAGACGCCGCGTTTCACCGGCGTCGTCGTCGTGCCGTTGGCGGTCACCTTGTGGATCGCGGCCTGACCGAGCAGCCCGCCACGATGGCTCTCCTTCGGCACGTCCACTCGGCGGACCTCGACACCGTCGACGCCCGCGATCCCGTAATGCTCCGCCAGCCGCTGCGTGAGCATCGCGAAGTCGGCATCGACGAGCGTGCGGATTGGCAGATCCTTCGCAATCAGCTCACGTAGAAAGGCCCGTGGCTCAGCGGCCATTCCCTCGTGAAGAAGAAATGAATACTCCGGGTAGAGCTTGCGATCGGGATTGGTCTCATCGATCCGATGGAGTTCCAGCCACTGATCGCTGAAATCCTCGATGAAGCGGTCGCTCCTCGGATCGTTGAGCAAACGGTCGACCTCGGCACGGAGCGCCGCGGGATCGGCGAGCCGGCCCGATGCCGAGGCGGCGAGCAGGTCGGGTCTGACCGCACGTCTGCCGGATGAAACAAAAACTCGGGTGACGTGAGGATCGCCACGTAGGCCCGCCGCATGGCATCCTCGAAGCAGTCCTTCGCGTCCAGACGTTTTTCCACAAGCGCCACGTAGGGATCGACCTCGGCTGGCTCGACGGGCCGCCGGAGAGCCCGCGGCAGGAAGTCCGTGAAGAGCCGGCGCGCGTCCTCGAGCGGCGTCGATGACATCACGGTCTCCAGCGGCGGTTTGCGATCGGCCGGAGGGATGTCGACATAGAAGTTAGGCAGATAGCCCCCTGTGCTGCGAACAGTCTGACGCAGTGGAGGAATCAGGCCGCCGGTCTCGACGGGCAGTGGCGCGATCGGCAGGTCGCCGAAGAGCCGTCGGTGGCTCTCCGGAGGCCACGACGCCTCGATCGGCCCCTCGACCTCGAACCAGTCGAGGGCCACGCCAGGACCGACATGCCCCGCCGACCGCCCGCCTATTTGCCGCAGCGAATTGCCACGATTGCTAGAGATCGACACGGGATCGATCACGAGCGTCTCGTGGGCATCGATCCACGTCGTGATCTCGTGCTCGCGCGGGGCGAGCGAAGCCGCCGTGAGCGTCGCGAGTAGCCGTCCTCCCTCCTGCTGGTGCCCCTCCGCGTGCGCTCGGACCGCCAGTGCCTGCGAGACGGACGGCTCGACCGTGCCCCTGTTCCACTGGAAGCCCCAGATCGAAAACCGCAGCTTGTAGAGACCGTCGTAGATCGGCGCCACGTTGAGCCCAGCCTCGTGCCCACCCAGGTTCGCCTCGATGAGGCCGACGGTGCTCTGGCTCTTCGCGATGGCGTTGTCAGTGAAGAGCTGTCCGCGTTCCTTCAGGTCGTCGTCGGCGCCGGGCGTGGCCACGTAACCCTTGATGTTCTCGAACCCGCCGCGGATCGGCAGCGCCGGGTCGGGCTTGCCGTCCTTGAGCAGCACGAAGTTGCCACTGACGAGATTACCGCCAAACTTGAAGAGGCCCGCTGGATAGATTCTCCGCTTGAAGACAGGCGGCGGCGTGCTCCGCGTCGCGATCGCGGCGGTGAGGGCCTTCTCCGCGGCAGCGGCGTAGGCCGCGAGGTGGGCCGGTGACAGGTCGAGACCGTCGGCGATCTTCTCGAATCCCGACACGCGGCCGTCCGCGGGCAGCATTTCCTGGATCTCGAGCCTCGACAGGGCCAACAGATCGCGGAGCGTGTTTTCATATTCTTCCCGGGTCATCCGCCGCATGCGGGCCCGACCCGATCTGGCGATTCGTTCCGAGTCGGCCCGAAACAGCTCCGCGTCGAGCCACCGCGTGACGGACCGAACCTCATCCGCCGTGGGCTGCTCCGACTCTTCGGGGGGCATTTCGCCACGGGCGATGCGATCGTGAATCCGCACGAACCGCCGCAGGATCTTCGGATCGGACACGTCCCGCGAGAGCACGGCGAGATCGAGCCCCGCCTCCGGCTCCTTGCCAGAGTGGCAGGAGTAGCAATGCCGTTCGAAGAAGGTTTCCAGTGGGGATGGCTCGGCGCGAGCGACAGCAGCCGGCCAGACCGACAGCAGGCCGCAGACCGCGAGCCAGAGAAACCTGCACGGCCTCATGCGTCGAGCCCCCGCAGTGTGCCGGTGCTCGAAGCGAACGCGTCGGTCTCGACGCCGAGCCGCTGAAGCATCGTGACGAAGAGGTTTGCCAGCGGCTCGTTCCGCTTCTCGTCGAAGGTGAGATGGCCCGGATGCCGGTAGCCGCCGCCGGCGAGGATCAGCGGCAGGTTCTGGTTGGAATGCGAGTTGGCGCTGCCGAGGCAGCTACCGTAGAGGATCTGCGTGTGGTCGAGGAGCGTCGTACCGTGTTGCTGCGCATTGCGGAGCGACCCGAGAAACTCCGCGAAGGCCCGCATCTGTGCCTCTTCGATTTTTTTCAGTTCGGCGATCTTCTCCGGCTCGTTGCCGTGGTGCGTCAGGCCGTGCGTCTCGTTGTTCACACCCGGCACGTGCGGCACCACCGAAAACGTGCTGAGCGTGAGCGTGATCACCCGCGTGGAATCGGTCTCGAGCGCCAGTCGCATAAGGTCGTACATCAGCTTCGACTTTTCGATCACCCGCGTGGCGTCGCCGATATCGTCGGGCTCCGCATAGGCGACCACGGGCTTCGGCCGGTTCTCCCAGTCGATCGATCGGGCCAGGCGGCTTTCGAGTTCGCGGACGCTCGAAAAATACTGGTCGAGCCGCGAGCGGTCCTCCGGGGCGACCGACCGCTCGAGCCGGCCGGCCTTGTCGAGCACGAGGTCGAGCACGCTGCCACCGGCCTCGATCCGCCGCATCGTCGCCCTCTTTTCCTCCGGCGTGCCGGCGACGAACAGGCTACGGTAGAGCCGTTTTGGGCTCGCTTCGGGTTGGATCCCGACGCCCGACCGCGACACCGAGAGCGAGTTGGTGTAGTTCTCGCTGCCCACAGAGAGCGGGAGAAAGGGAAACCGGGTGTCGAGGCCGATCTTCTCGGCGGCGAGTTGATCGACTGAGAGCGAGTTGCGAAACGTCGGCTGGCCGGGATGCGGAGCGCCAGTCAGAAAGCACTGGCCGGCATGGTGGTTGCCATCCACTTCGGGATGCGACATCCCGGAGAAGATGGTGAACTGTCCGCTATGGTCGGCGAGCAGGTCGAGGTAGGGGCTCGACGGCCCGCTGGACGCCGTGCCTGTCTTTTCCTGCTCGCGAGCCTTGGTTTTCTCCGGAAAGAAAAACTGCGGCATCATGCCGAGCGGCACGTGGATCGCGACGAGCCTCTGGACCGCGGCGGCGGCCTCTGCCCGCGCTGTCCGCCCCGTGCCGAACAGCATCGCGTCGAGGAGCGGCAGGCCGACGCCCGCGCCGGCTGCCCGTAGGAGCGTCCGCCGCGAGAGACGCCGACGCGCGCTTCCAGCATGGCATGCCCGAGCCATGGAATCGTCGCTGTCTCGCGTCATGTCGATGATCCTGATGGTGCGAAATCTCACACCAATTCTATCGACGCAATACGTGCGGATGACGCGAAGCCCGCGTCGTAATCTTGTCTACACGCCGCGTCGTGCGGACCAACCCGAGGTCGAAAAGAGCCGCGTCTCCCTCTTCAGTTCCCCCGTGGCGGCGAGTTTTCAACTTGCCGATTCCGACCTTCGAAGCACTCCAAGATGAAATCTTGTTGCCACGGGGATCGAAAAGAACTGTTCTCTCATCGCAGCCGGTTCAGCACCGTCATGGCGCGAGGCTGAGATCAGCGGTGCGGTGGCCGTTGTCAAACGTCGCCTTGAGCCCCGATGTCGTAACAGCCGTGTACTTCTGCGGAATCCGGCTCTTGGCCGGGATCTCCCGCCCAGTCTTCATGTCCATAACGGCCACACCCTCCTCCGAGATGACCGCCACCCCATAGTTGCCTGGCAAGAGAAACAGTCCGAATCGACTGCCCTTGAGCCGGATGGAGCCACCACTGCCAGCCGCGGCCTTACCCTCGGGAGCAAAGTGCACCGCGCCCTCCGGAAGAGGCTTGCCGTCGTAGAGCACGCTGCCGCTCACCCAGATGGTCCCAGGCGGGCCCTTCGGGCCACCGCAGCCGGTGGCAAACAGCGATGCCAGCAGGATCGCTGCGGCGTTCAGGTATACGGCGGCTCGGGAACGCGGCCAACGCGTCATGGCACGCTCGCCGGCTGGCCGTCGGCCTTATTGCCGAGGTAGTTGTAGGTTTGGAAGTCGATGTTGTCGTTGAGAAACTGCACGGCGCCGTCCGCCATGCAGAAGTACGCTCCACCGGAGTGGTTGCTCGCCGCGATCGAGCCGTTGCCACCTGTGTCTGTCGTGAGGTTAAGCGACGTGCTGTTGATCCGATGCTGCGTATAGACCGTCACATACTCGAAACCAATGAGCCCCGCATGCGATGTCAGTTCGGGACGCCGCTCGGCGACGAGGATCGTCTTCGAAATCCCGTCTGTCGCATCCTTGAGTTTTGCTTGGTAGCCGCTCATTCCGCCGAACATGCCGGGATTCATGGCCGCGATTTTGTAGCCTTGCATCGCCCATCCTTGGCAGGCGTTACCGTCGATCGTCGTCGCCTTGAACACGCTACAGTAACTCGGGCTGCCGGCAGCCGAGCAGTCTGCTCCGACGGCCGAACGAGTCTGCGGCCCGGCGCACGGTGCATAACAGGCCGGTGCCGACCTCCAGCCGCCGGCGAAGTACCGGAACGACGTGCCCAGGATGGGCGTGAGCGTCGCAGAGGCCGGGTTGCTGGGGCAGGCCTGAAATGGATACGACTTGTCCTTGAACAGCGACGACTGGCCGTTCATGGACGCTGAAAAATTGTAGCCGTTGTAGACATCCTGCAGTTCGATGAACGGCATGATGTCGACGTTCCAGTTTTTATAGATAGTGGGGGAAGGCCAGTATCCGCCGATGACGCAGCCGGCGGCATCCTGGTAGACGTCGGCGGCGATCGGCAGTTTGCCCTTGGCGTCGACGAGGATGTGCATCGCCAACCCGATCTGCTTCATGTTGTTGGAGCAGGTCGACATCCGTGCCGCCTCCCGCGCCGCCTGCACGGCCGGAAGGAGCAGCCCCACGAGCGTGCCGATGATCGCGATCACGACCAACAGTTCGACGAGGGTAAACCCTTGTCGCAATCGTAGAAACCCCGTCCGAACGCCCATGGAAAAACTCCTCGTTAATCCTCAAGACCCAGCTGAAGCCCTCAGAACGATAGCATCCTCCAGGCCCCCCCCGCGTGTCGCAATTTTATCCACAGCAGGAACGACAGGCCGCAAAGGGTCTACTGCCGCGGTCGAGTCCGCTCCTTCCTGCCCGTCGCACTGCCGCAGTCACTCGAGCAAGAATTTGGCCCGCCGGTCACGCCAAGGCTGCGCCCCCTTGTCACCCGCGGCCAGGCCGGCGGCGGGCCATGATCTCGCGGCGGCTCGACACGTGCAGCTTCTCGTAGATCCGCTGCACGTAGGTGCCCACCGTCGATGTCGAGATCCCGAGCCGCTGGGAGATCTCCTTGTAGGAAAAGCCCTCGACGAGCAGTTCGAGCACCTGCTGTTCCCGGGGCGTGAGCGACTCGTCATCGGTCGAGGCCGCCGGATCTGTGGATACAGCTGGCGACCGTGCGGCGGATGTGCCCGCGGCCTCAGCAGCCTCGCGGCTGCGAAACGTCTCGATCACCTTTCGCGCGATCGTGCGGCTCATCGGCACGCCGCCGGCCCGGATCTCGCGGATCGCCTCCAGGAGCCGCTCCGAGAGCACCGGCTTCACAAGATACCCGTGGGCGCCGGCGGCCAGCGCCTGAAACGTCGTGTCGGGATCCTGATAGACCGTCACCATCAGGATCTGCGTGGCGGGAAGCTTTGGCGCGAGTATCTTCACGCACTCGACCCCCGTGGTGTCGGGCAGGTTCACGTCCATGATCACGACGTCGGGCGCGAGTTTCGGAATGCCGTCCACGGCCTCCGCACCCGTGGCAAACGCGCCCACACAGCGAAACTCTGCAGAGCCTTCCAGTACGTCGACGAATGTCCGCCGCAGCCGAGCGTCATCCTCAACCACAGCCACTCGAATCGTGCCCACCTGAATCGTGCCGACTTGGATCGCGCTCATGATGTTTTTCCCTGGCGAAGCCCGGGTACGGTCGCGGAATCCGTTTCCAGCGGCACGGCCAACTCGATCCGCGTTCCCCCTCCCGGCCTGCTCTCGATCACAAACCGCCCGCCCAGATCCTCCACCCGCCGCCGCATGTTGGCCAGGCCTGAGCGGCCCGCGTGCTGTGCTCCCGGCACAGATGTCGGCAGAGGAAAGCCCTGGCCGTCATCTTCGACGGTGATCACGAGTTGCGGACTGTTGGCATGGCTCCCGTGCACCGCACCGTTGTCCAGCCTCACGCCGAGCCGCACGACCTGCGGACGGGCATGCTTGACGGCATTGTTGATTGCCTCACGGACAACCAGAAAGAGGTCGTGTCGCACGGCTCCCGCAAGCGGCAGCGGCGGCACCTTATCAGGCACATCGAATCGCACGCTCACGTCGGCGGCGTCGAGAAACTGCTCGGCCGAGTGAGTCAGATAGGGCACGAACCGGTCGAGCGTGTCGTTGGCAGGATTGACCGCCCAGACGATCGCATCGACGCTCCGCACCAGATCCATCGCCGAGGCGCAGGCCTTTTCGGCCCGCGCGACTGTCGCCGCCGAGGCGAGGCCCTGCACGTCGCGGCGGACCCAGTCGGTCTGCATGGCGATCTCCGTGAGTCCGGCACCGATGTCGTCGTGAAGATCCCGCGCGATCCGCGCCCGCTCCCGGTCGAGTGCGTGGGTCCGCTCCATCTCAACGAGCCTGCGCCTCATCCTTCGCAGCGACACCGCCCGCGCGACAAGCGCACCGGCGACGACGCCCACCGCCACCACGCCCGCCCACACGTCGCGACGCGAATACCACGGCACCACCACCAAAACCCTCACGCCGGCCTCGACCCCCGTCGGCTGGCCGCCCGGCAGAAAGGCTCCCGCGCGAAACCAGTAGGTGCCGGGCCCGAGCCCGGTGTAGGTGGCGCTCGTGCGACCGCCGATGCCAAGCGAGTGCGCCGCCCGCCACGATACGGTCACCGCGTCCCCGGGCTCGACGGGTACTTCCTCCCTACTGCTCATCCACGACCCGTACGCAGTGGGATCGTCGTCCTCAATCACCAGGATCGGCTTTCCAGAATCGGGCCGCACCGCCACGCGGCTCATCTCGCCGCGGGATCCGGACCGTCCCCACCCTCCCGGCGTGGCGAGCGGATGCACTTCGTCGCCGAGACCCACGAAAGGCAGAGCATGCCGGCGCAGTTCGCGGCCCTCAGCGGCGATCGACAGCACGACGTCGTCGATCGCCATTATGCCCACCGGCTCGTCGCCACCGTTGGACAGGAAGTTTACGATCGCCTTGGCGGCCAGCGGCGGTGCCACGCTCGAGAGGGAGGAAGCCGTCAGGGGTGAGGCTTCGGGCAGACCTCGCCAGCCCTCGGAGGTCCCCTCGATCCTGGCGTCGGAGCTACCAACCGTGTTGCCTTCGGCGTCGCGGAAGTTCAGGGTGAGACGACCTTCCGCCCGCGCATCCCGCCAGTCAGCATCGATACCGTCGAGTCGGTACCGCAGCCTGGTGCCACGGAGTTCTGGCAGCTTCTCCTCGGTCTTTCTGCCTGCGGGCCTCTTTTGCACGGCGGGGGCACCGGCCTCTCCCTCGCAGAAAAACACGATCCGCTTTGCGTTGGATGGCACGCGAATCGGTGTCGCGTCGGCAGCCTGCGCCGCCTCGACAGGCATCTCCCGTTCATCGACGACGACTTTCGTGATCCGCACGTCGGCAGCAGCCGTTGCGGCGATCGCGCACCACGCGCTGGCAGCGACCAGTACGCTCAACGGTTTCGGGGCGGTGCGCAAGGGGCCATTTTCCTGACGGCTATACTTTGGGCTGCACTCAGCATGCCAGTTCCGACGGACGACACGCAACCATGCCCGTAAGAAGACACCGCGCACGGTTCTCTGCCATCGCGGTTGCGGTCGCGGCCGCCTGCGTGCTGCCGCTGGTGGTGACGGCCACGGCAGCCGGCGAGCGCCCGGCCGATTCGCTGGCGCGGGATGGTGCGATGCCCGGGCAGTTTTTTATCCAGCCGGTCTGCTCGCCCACCCGGGCCGAGCTGCTCACCGGCCGCTAAGCTAACAACCCGGCTGGCACCAAGTTGAGGGCAGCGTCAGAGGGCAAAAACCTAACTTAGAAACTGGCGTCATTCATGGGGGCAGGTCAGCCGCGACGGCGTCGATGGTAGACAGTAAAGCGGGGTTTATGTGGGTAGCTTCGTTGCGAGCCAGGCCTTGTAGCCGCCCACGATGTCGTGCACGTCAGCCGGCCGGCCGGAATCTCGCTGATCCGTTCGTCGAGATGCGTGAGCGGGATGTTCAGGGAGCCCGCGATGTGGCCGCCCGCATGCTCACTCGCGCTCCGCACGTCGACCACGATCGGCGGCACGCCGGCGTCGGGCCGCTTGCCCGCGAGCCATTCGGCGAGAGCCAGCGCAGTGATCCGCTCCGTTCGCTCCACCAGATCGTCACGGGCAGCCAAGGCCTTCATGCCGCCGGCCAGGTAGCCGGCCACGTTGTCGAAGCCGATGCGGCCGAGCCGCATCACGGCCTCCTCCTCGCCCCCTTCCTCGGCGATCACTACGATCGGCTTATCTTGGGCGAGCATCGATCCCGCCCATGTTGCGTACTTGCCGCTCAAGGCGATGTTGAGGGTTCCCTTCAGGTGTCCCCCTTCGAAGTCGATACCGTCGCGCACGTCGAGCAGTTGGGCGCCTGTCTTCCCAAGGGCCAGCACCTCGTCGAGTGACAGTGGTTTGAGCGTCTTTTCCATCGCCGCACCGAGCGATGCCCGCTCCTTGCGGTTCAGGATCGCGTCGTGAACGAAGTAGTCCGGCGCCTCAGGCTGGTCTGCCGTGACGATCTTCTTGAAGGCCTCGAGGCTCATCGGCTGGAGGGCGTAGTTGAACTTTTTCTGTTCGCCGATCGTGGAGACGGTTTCCTTCGACAGGCTCTTGCCGCACATGCTGCCCGCTCCGTGGGCGGGATAGACGAGCGTGGCGTCGGGCAGCTTCACGAGTTTGTTCGTGATGCTGTCGTAGAGCATGTCGGCCAGCTCGTCGGCCGTCACACCGATGCTCGCCAGGAGGTCGGGCCGGCCCACGTCGCCGATGAAGAGCGTGTCGCCGGTGAGCACGGCCAGCGGCTCGGTGCGGCTCTTTGCAAGATCGTAGACGAGGATCGAGATGCCCTCCGGCGTGTGGCCAGGCGTCTCCATGATCTCGAGCTTCACGTCGCCGTACTCGATCACATCGCCATTTTTCATCTTCACGCACGAGAATTCCGCCTCCGCCCGCTGGCCGAGATAGATCGTCGCCCCGGCCTTGTCACGCAGTTCGATGTGGCCGGCGATGAAGTCGGCATGGAAATGCGTGAGGAAGACGTGCTTGATCGTGTACCCGCCGGCTTTGGCGTCGGCGAGGTATTGATCGATGTCGCGCTGGGGATCGACCACCGCGGCCGTCTTCGTTTTGTCATCGGTGATCATGTACGACGCGTGCGACAGGCACGCGAGGTAGTACTGCTGGATCTTCATGGCGATGTCTCCGTGGAGGGTATGGAAATGGTGGGGATCACATCCGTGAGTCCTGTGGCGAGCCGGTTCCATGCCAAGAAGCCAGATTGTCGCTGCAAGGCGGGCGAATGAGACTCAATGGGTCATGCGTCTATTCCTCGTATTGCTACGGCCATCATCACGATGGCAATGGCGTTCCACGAAGCCATCGCCAATCCCAATGGTCAGTGTTTGAGCAGTGGCAGTTGATTGAGCAGACTCTCACAATAGTCCCATTGATCCAGCGTCTCCCTCCATGTGCTTGGGATCGCACGAACCCCTTTATAGGCCCCCAATACCATTCCGATTGCAATACTCCGTGACGCATTATCGCCACCAACCATTGCATTGGCTTGAAGCGCTTTTTTTAATCCGTCTTCTTGGTTTGCATACTTAAGAATAAAATAGACCGCGCCTGGAAGCGTCCCCTCGGTTGGGCTGGCTTTACCGACTTTGATCGGTTCAGAGCGGCCGATATCCCATAGTCTCGCCATGCTCGTGAGGGCTAGATCATCCGAGAAAGCCTCTTTGGAAAGTGCCGAGCTAGGGTCCGCCTCTTCTGCACATTTCGCAATGGCTTGAGCCGCTTTGTGCTCAAAAAATCCCCCCATTGAGGACGCTACGCCCTCAATCGCATCGATGGGGGTGGCACCATTCATAACTCGGTAGGTGACGCGGGCGAAAAACTCTCCTCCACCTAATGCGTGAGTGTCTGTATGGGTGAACATTGTTTTTCTTGCCGCATCCACCAATTCGTCTTCGGTGTCATAG
>JAPLNQ010000157.1 GCA_026401075.1 Planctomycetia bacterium | reverse complement strand
CTCGTGCGGTATTCCAACGCCATGGCGACCCGGTTTCACAAGGTGTCGCGGGCACTGGAGCAGGCCCGCGACGCAGCCCCCGCGGATGGCAAGCCACTGGCCATGCTGCCGGGCTGGAGCGACGGCGATGCACGCACAGGGCCGATCGATCCGCCGCGTTGTGCATCCTGCAGCCTCAGGCTCGCGAACCGCGACGACATCTGCCCGCGCTGCATGCAGAAGGGCCAGATCCTGCGGCGGGTGGGGGAACTGCTCCGCCCCTACACCCGCGGCGCGATCCTGCTCTGCCTGCTGACGGTTCTGGGGGTCGTGGCCGAACTCGCCCCGCCCAAACTGCAGCAATACATGGTCGACAACATCCTGTCGGGGCGGACCGACGCGACGGCGACTGCCACGCCCGATTTCAAAACGGCGTTGCTGGTCGTCGTCCTCGCACTGGCGCTCTCCCGCGTGCTGCTCTCAGTCGTCGGCATCCTCAAGGGCCGACTCGCCACCGACATCGGCACCGGCATCACCGCCACTCTGCGTGACGAAATGGTGACCAAGCTGCAGAGCCTCTCGATCGCCTACTACGACCGCCACCAGGTCAGCTCGATGATCAGCCGGGTGTCGCACGACAGCGAGGCGTTGCACGGTCTCATGCACCAGATCACGGGTGGCTTCCTGCTGCAGATCGTGCAACTGGTGGGCGTGGGCGCGATGCTCGTCTGGATCAATCCCAAGCTCGCGCTGTTCACGCTCATTCCCGTGCCCCTGGTGATCCTCGGTTCGTGGATCTTCTGGCGGCATGTCTATCCGCGGCACTATCGGCTCTGGGACGCCTCGAGCAAGCAGATGGCGGCGCTCTCCGGCATGCTCTCCGGCATCCGCGTGGTGAAGGCTTTCTCGCAGGAATCGCGGGAACGCGACCGCTTCCATTCCGCCAGCGACCACCTCCGCCAGTGGCGGCAATGGGTCGAACACACCAACACGACCTATGCGGCCTCGATGCAGATCGTCTTCGGGCTTGGCGGGTTGATCGTCTGGTATGTCGGTGGGCGGGACGTGATCGGCGGCCAGATGACGCTCGGCCAGCTGATTGCCTTCCTCGCCTACCTGGCGATGTTCTACGCGCCCCTGGGAGCGCTGTCGAACTTTACCACCTGGCTGACGAGCTTTCTTTCGGGCAGCCAGCGGGTGCTGGAACTGCTCGACACGCCGGCCCTGATCACGGAGCCGAAGCAGCCGGTGGCCTGGGAGAACGTCCGTGGGGCGATCCGTTTCGAGGACGTGACGTTCGGCTACGACCGCAACCAGCCGGTGCTCCGTGACGTGTCCTTCGACGTGCGGCCGGGGGAGATGGTGGGGATCGTCGGACGGAGCGGCTCCGGCAAGACGACACTCGTCAGCCTGCTGTCGCGGTTTCACGACGTGCAGGAGGGGAGCATCACGGTCGACGGGATCGACATCCGCGACCTGTCGATGCACGACCTCCGCGAGAAGCTGGGCGTCGTCTTCCAGGAATCATTTCTTTTCCGGGGCACGATCTGGAAAAACCTCTCCTACGGCCGGCCCCAGGCAACGATCGAGCAGGGCCTTGCAGCCGCAAAGGCAGCGGGCGCCCACGACTTTCTCTGCCGCCAGCCGCTGGCCTACGAAACACTCCTGGGCGAGCACGGCGCCGGCCTGTCAGGCGGCGAGAAGCAACGGCTCTCGATCGCGCGGACGCTCCTCTACGATCCCCGGGTGCTCGTGCTCGACGAGGCGACGAGCAACATCGACGCCGAGGCGGAGAAGAGCATCCAGGAGGCGCTCGCCGTCCTCGTCCGCGGCAGGACGACGATCGCGATCGCCCACCGGCTCTCCACGCTCCGCAACGCCGACCGCATCCTCGCCTTCGATCGCGGCCGACTCGTCGAACAGGGCACGCATGCCGAACTACTCTCCGCCGATGGCATCTACGCCCGCCTCGTGAGGATCCAGACCCAGGTCTCGAAGCAGCCCACGGTCGACAGCCTGCTGGTCGAGGACACGGGCAAGCCCGAACAGCCCGCACCGGATGCGTCGCAGCATGCCATGCAGCAGCCGCCGGCCGCCGCCTGCATCCAGTGGCTCGACCCGCAGGGGCACCGCTTCGCGATCGGCTCGCACGACCGGATCGAACTCTGGAAGGACAACACGCGGATCGCCGCCGGCATCTTCGTCGTCCGCACGTTCCCGGCTACGCATCCCGAGGGGTATCTTTCGGTCCGCGGCTGGAGCGAGTCGGGAGAGGAGATCGAACTCGGAATGATCCGTTCGCTCGACGGCTGGAGTGATGCCGACGCGACGATCGCGCGGACGGCGCTGGCCCGTCGGTCGCTTGTGCGGACGATCAAGCGGGTGCACGGCGTGAAGCTTGCCCATGGCTACCTCGATCTCGACGTGGAGACCGATGCCGGCAGGCAGGTGTTCACGATGCGGTGGACCCAGAGCCAGTCGATCGATTACGGCACCGACGGCAAGATGCTGGTCGACACCGAGGACAACCGCTGGGTCATCCGCGACGTGGAGGATCTCCCGAAGCCCGACCGCGAGCGGTTCATGCAGTACATCTACTGGTAGGCTCTTCCCCGAATCCACCTCCCGTGGGTGCAAGTTCGCTCCCGTGGGTGCAAGTTTTTAACTTGCACTTGCATCGGACAAGATAAAATCTTGTCCCCACGGTGCATCGGACAAGATAAAATCTTGTCCCCACTCCCCACACAAAACGAACTGGCCCGGATCGGCGGGGCCGATCCGGGCCAGTGGTGTGTTCAACAGGCATGCGACATGACGCCGCACGACCGCATTACTTGCCGAGCTTCGAGATCGTCTCGATCATCGGCGTAACGGTGGGCCCAAGGATCTCCTTGACGCCGGGGATCGCCATGACGGTGTCGATCACCTTCTGCAGGGAGCCCATGTTCTTCAGCACCATTTCCGCGATCGTCGAGCGGCCCGCCTCGGGCAGCGCCACGGTCGACTTCTGCAGCGACTCGAGAACCGGAGCGAACTCGGTCAACTGCGGGATCGCAGCCCGGGCCGAATCCTCGTTGGTCACGCCGCCGAGCACCTTACCAAGGCTGCCGAACAGGCCGGTGAGGTCCGTGCCCATCTTGAGGGCGTCAGCCACGCCGGGGGCCAATGCGATCGTCTCCTCGACGACGTCGGCGACGACCTTCTTGCCCTCCATTTCGACGGTCTCGGTCCGATCAACGACCAGCGGACCTTCACGCCGAACGGTCTCATTGACCACGAAGGCGCGGGGTGCCGGCTGCGGCTTCGGCCACAGCGCCCAGCCCACGAGTCCCAGCAGGGGCAGCAGCAGCAGCGGCAGCCACGACGGGAACGCCGAGGCCGGCTCCTCCTCGTGACGGTGCACGCCGCGGGTCTCCTCGGCACGACGCGGCGAGGCCGAGCTCGTGTCGAAGTCGGCCAGCGACAGGCCACGCGGCAGGGCCGCCTTGATGTTGTCCTGCTGCTCCGAGAAGAGCCGCGTGAGACCGGCCGCATCGGGCTTGGCACCCTTGAAGGAGTTCGCAACCGTGCCCAGCACGATCGGGGCCAGGTAGGTGAGCAGCGTCTTCATGATGCCGGGCTGCATGCCCGCAAACGAAGCGATCGTGCCCACGAGGCCGCCGAGATTGTTGCCGAGCAACGACGAGAGCAGGCTGCCACCGATGCTGCCGAGGCCCGACGCCTGGCTGCCACCGAGCAGGCCGGTGAGATTGCCGAGCGTCTTCAGGTCGAGACCGCCCAACGAGGTGGCCAGTGTGCTGGCACCACTATTGGTGGAGGCCAGCTTCGAGAACGCGGTCAGCAGTGCCGGCACGGCGGCGTTGGTAGCGGAACGGGTCTGTGCCTCATTCGTGCCCGTCAGTCCGGCCAGCTTGCCCAGCACGTCGCCGGTCAGTTGGCTTGTTACAAGATCCACAAGATTCATGGTCGCTCGTCTCCAGAAGGAAAGAAATCGAAGGAAGGATGAAACAACATGACCCGTCCGCCCTGACGAGCATGCCTGACCGGTCTCAATACCCCGCAAAACGGGGCCTCGAACCACCGGTCAAGACCAACTGTCTTACGGCGTTGTCAGGGGCGATGCAAGCAGCCGGCAAAGTCTGCGTAACAGCCAGTCCCCGCGGCACCGTCACGAGGAGACACACCGCTTTTTTCAGCCATTTTTGGCCCGATAGGGCCACTACAGAATGGCGAGCGGATTGCGGCGTTCTTCCAGCGTGCCCCGGGTCACACCCACGCGGTTGGTGGCCTTGAGCCGACCCCACACGTCGCGGCCGGTCGTCCTGCCGGCGAGCAGGTCGCGGTAGCCGCGGAGGATGTCGCCTATCGTATCCGCCGACTCGTCGAGGAGTTCCACGCGGAAGTGCCCGACGCCGCGGGCCAAGAGCGCAGGCACCGCCTCGGCGGCGCTCTGCGGCACCGCATTGAAGAGCGTGTTGCGACATCCCACATCGGCGGTGAGCGGGTGCTCCACGCCGATCCGGTCGCGGAGCTTCACGATGTGGTCGTCGCACGGCCGGCCGCAGTTGGTCTTGTTGGTGCCTGGCGAAAGCACGGCACAAAACACGCAGTGCTCCATGTGGAACATCGGCATGTGCTGGTGAACCACCACCTCGAGCCACTCCGGCGGCGTCGCCGCCACCAGCGCCAGCAACTGCTCCCGATTGAGGTCGTACGACGCGGTCACCCGCGCGAGGCCCTCCTCCATGAAGAATGCCGCAGTCAGTTCATTCGTGACGTTCAACGAAAAATCGCCGGTGATCGGCAGCCGCTGCTCGCGAAAGAATCGCAGGCCGCCGACATTGCGAACGAGCACGCCATCGGGCTCGGCTTTGACCATGAGCCGGAAGATGCCCATCTCGTCGGGCTTCTGGATCCGGGGCGTGGCGAGCTGGATCGTGGCTCCCCGTGCATGCGCCACCTCCACCGCCTCGCGATACTGCCGGATGTCGGCAAAGTCAGCGGAGAGACTCCGCTCGCCGAGTTCGAGCACGTCATGCAACTGCGAGAGCGACCGCACCAAAACATGCAGCGCGACCATCTCGGCTTTTCCCTTGCCGCCCTCCGATTTCCTCGCTCCGCTCTCCGCTTTTGCAAGGAGCCGAGGCCATGCCGCCAACACGCCGCGGCTGATCCGCCGCGGTGGCAGGGCCACGACCACCTCCTCCAACCGGGCGACGAGGTCGTGCCGGAGTTTTCCGAGCACGCTGTGCGGCACCATCGGTTCACCGGTGATGTCGGCCGTGAGCGACTCGAGTTCGAAGGGAGTGCCGCCCAGCCTGGCAAGCTGTGACTGCAGTGTCTCGGCGGTCAGCGGATGCTTCGTGGCCGCGACCGTGGGCCCGTCCGACTCGACAACGCACTGCCTGCCACCCGCCACCGTTGCCACGATCCGCACCGGCCCGCCCACGGCCACCGTGACGTGCAGGTCGATCGGCGTGCGACGATTCGGATCGGCCGAGGCGAAGGTCTTCCGCAGACGGGCGGTGAGCTGGGGATCGTCGGTCTTCCAGACGGTCTGCCCTGGCTGCACCGCATCGAAGTCGACCGCGCCGTGCCCAAACGTCAGCTCCACCTGACCACTCGACACCGGCTCAGTCAGCGAGTCGCTGCCCTGAAACACCTCGTAGACGCGGCCCCCCTCCGGGTTGTCGATCGGCTGGCCGCAGTCGAAGGCCACGCCGTCGCCCCGTTTCACGCCGGCCACGAGATCGACCACCACCCGGCCCCGGCGGACAGCCGCGACGGTGCCGAGCTTCACGCCTCGCTTCGCGCTGCTCGTCGCAGGCACGAGCATTTTATGATCGCAGCCCTGGAGCCAGCCCGGTGAGAAACCGCGGGAGAACGACAGCTCCATCTCCTCCACGTCCCGCGGTGTGAACACGACCGGCTGTGCGGCCACCGCCGCATCGATCGCCGTGCGATAGTGCTTCGTGATGTTGGCGACGTATTCGGGCGTCTTGAGCCGGCCCTCGATCTTGAACGACGCGATGCCGGCGGCAATGAGTTCCGGCACGATCGCATAGGCGGCGAGATCCTGCGGCGAGAGCAGATATTTCTGGCTGCCGAGATCGACATCCTTGCCATCGCAGACGAGGTCGTAGGGCAGCCGGCAGGCCTGGGCGCACTGCCCACGGTTCGCGCTGCGGCCTCCAAGCGACTCGCTCGTGAGGCACTGCCCGGAATAGGCCACGCAGAGCGCGCCGTGCACAAACACCTCGAGCGGCATCGCCGTCTGGCGGCGAATCGCGACGATCTCGTCGATGGAGAGCTCCCGGGCCACGACCACCCGCTCCATGCCGAGTTGCTCCGCGAGGCAAATGCTCTCGGCGCTGGTCAATGTCATCTGCGTCGAGGCGTGCAGCGGCAGATCGGGACAGATCGCCTTGATGAGCCGGGCGGCACCGACATCTTGCACGAGCACGGCATCGACGCCCGCCTCGGCGACGGCGACGATCACCTGCTCGAACTGCGGCAACTCGTCGCTGAAGACGAGCGTGTTGAGCGTGGCGTAGCCCTTGAGCCCCCGACGATGGAGCATGGCCATGAGCCGGGGCAGGTCGTCGACCGCGAAGTTCGTGGCCCGGGCCCGGGCGTTGAAGCCGGACTCGAGGCCGAAATAGACGGCGTCGGCACCGTTTTCGATGGCGGCGCGGACGCAGTCCCAGTCACCGGCGGGCGCGAGGAGTTCTGGGACGGTGGGCATCAGGGGAGTATACGCCACGGTTTTTGACCCTCCCGTGGGGACAAGATTTCATCTTGTCCAATGCATGTGCAAGTTGAAACCTCGCACCCACGAGAGTGAACTTGCACCCACGGTTTAAAAACGTGCACCCACGAGTCCCGCCTCACTCGTCGTTGCCGCGGAGCTTGGCGAGGACGGTGTAATCCTCGAGCGTGGAAGTATCGCCGACCGTCTCCTTGCCTGCGGCGATGTCACGCAGCAGCCGCCGCATGATCTTGCCGCTGCGGGTCTTCGGCAGCGTGGCTGAGAAGTGGATGTCGTCGGGCACGGCCAGTGCACCAATCTGCTGGCGGACGTGCTTCCGCAGCGCGTCCTTGAGCGCGTTCACGTCGTCGGGCTCGCCGCCTTTCAGCGTCACGAACACCGCCACCGCCTCCCCCTTCACGTCGTGCGGACGGCCCACCGCGGCCGCCTCGGCCACCAGCGGGTGGCTCACCAGGGCGCTTTCGATCTCGATCGTGGACAGCCGGTGGCCGGCGACGTTGAGCACGTCATCGATCCGCCCCATGATCCAGTAGTAGCCGTCGGCGTCCTGTCGGGCGTTGTCGCCGGCCAGATACTTCCCCGGCACGCGGGACCAGTAGGTCTCGCGAAACCGCTCGTCGTCGCCCCAGATGCCCCGGAGCATGCCGGGCCATGGCTTGGTCATCACGAGCCAGCCCCCCTCGCCCTGCTCGACCGGATCTCCCGCCGCATCGACGATCTCGGGGCAGACACCGGGGAGCGGCAGCGTGCAACTGCCCGGCTTGGTGGGAGTGCAACCGGGCAGCGGGCTCATCATGATGCCGCCGGTCTCGGTCTGCCACCACGTGTCGACGATCGGGCAGCGTTTGCCGCCGATCACCTCGTGGTACCACATCCAGGCCTCAGGATTGATCCCCTCGCCCACGGTGCCCAGCAGCCGCAGGCTCGACAGGTCGCGGCCCTCGATGTGCTGCATGCCCCACTTCATGAACGAGCGGATCGCGGTGGGCGCGGTATAGAAGATCGTCGGCTTCTCCTTTTCGATGATCTCCCAGAAGCGGCCCTCGTGCGGGGCGTTTGGCGCCCCTTCGTAGATCAGGATGCTGGCGCCGGCGGCCAGCGGGCCGTAGGTCACGTAACTGTGCCCTGTGATCCAGCCACAGTCGGCGGTGCACCAGAAGAGGTCGTCGTCCCGCAGGTCAAAGACCCACTCGGCCGTGGTCTTCGCCCAGAGCAGGTAGCCGGCGGTCGTGTGCTTGATGCCCTTCGGCTTTCCGGTCGAGCCGCTGGTGTAGAGGATGAAGAGTGGCGACTCCGAATCCATCGCCACGGGGGGCGTGTCGGTGGGCATGCCGGCCACGAGGTCGTGCCACCAGACATCGCGGCCCGGCACCATGTCGACTGGCTGGCCGGTCCGCTTGAGCACGATCACGTGCTTCACTGTTGGCGATTTCTTGAGCGCCTCGTCGACGTTCTTTTTGAGGGGCAGCTGCGAGCCCCGCCGCCAGCCGCCGTCGGCGGTGATCACGGCCACGGCCTTGGCGTCTTCGTTACGGTCGGCGATCGCCTCGCTGGAGAAGCCACCGAAGATCACGGAGTGCACGGCGCCAATCCGGGCGCAGGCGAGCATGGCGATCACGAGTTCGGGCGTCATCGGCATGTAGATCGAGACGACATCGCCGGGCTTGATCCCGAGCTTCTGCAGGCCGGCCGCACACCGGCAGACCTCCGCGAGTAGTTCGCGGTAGGTGTAGGTGCGGCGTTCGTCCGCCGGCTCACCCACCCACACCATGGCGGTCTTCTCGCCTCTGCCGGCGGCGACATGCGCATCGAGGCAGGCGGCCGAAGCATTCATATGGCCGTCAACGAACCACCTTGCCGTCGGCGGCTGCCAGTCGAGGACCTGCGAGTAGGGCTTCATCCAGGGAAGCAGTTGGGCGCGGGCGTGCCAGAAGCCCTCGGGGTCGCGGGCCGCCTCGTCGTAGATCCGCCGGTAGTCCTCGAGCGAACCGATCCGGGCGCGGGAGGAAAACGCCGCCGGTGGCGGAAACACCCGGCTCTCCTGCATCACGCTGGCAACCCGGCCGGCTGCCTTCTGTGGCTCGTTCATGAAATGCTCCCCTGCGATTCGGTCGTCATGGATAAAAAAGGATTCGCTCGCAGCGTCCAAGAAGAACATCCGCGGGGCCGTCGGGCAATGGGCCGCGGGCGTTTCAGCCTCGCGAGGCGGCCTCGTCGACGCAGTGGCCGGAGAATGGACTCGCCCGCTCATCCGCATCGCCGAAGCTGATGCCAAGGGCCCGGGCGGCCTGCACCGCCGAACTGGTGGGATCGACCCGCGAGAGCCGGCGGATCGCCGCGGCGATCGGCACGCTCTCGATGTTGGGCGGCTGGTAGCAGACCATCTCGCCGAACCGCCCCTCGTGGATGAGGCGGACGGCATGGGCGCCAAACTCCGTGGCCAACACGCGATCGAAGGTGGTCGGGTTGCCGCCGCGTTGCAGGTGGCCAAGCACGACGTTGCGGACCTCGCGGTCGAGACGCCTGGCCACCTCGGCCGTCACGAGCGCCCCAACGCCACCGAGTTTCACTTGCTGGCTATAGCCGGCTTCCGCCGCCTGGGCATCCAACTGGTGCACTGTGCCGCCCTCAGGCAGATGGGCCCCCTCCGCCACCACGATCAGCGTGAACTTCTTTCCTTCCGACTCACGCTCTCTGACCTTGCGGCAGATGTTTTCGAAGGTCCAGGAAATCTCGGGGATGAGGATCACGTCGCCGCCGCCGGCGATCCCCGCGTGCAGGGCGATCCAGCCGGCGTGCCGGCCCATCACTTCGAGCACCATGATTCGCTCATGGCTGGCGGCGGTGGTGTGGAGCCGGTCGAGCGCGTCAGTGGCGCATGCCACTGCCGAATCGAAGCCAAACGTGAAGGCGGTGGCGCCGAGGTCGTTGTCGATCGTCTTGGGAACGCCGATCACGGGGATGCCGTGTTCATGGAGTTGCTGGGCGATGGTGAGCGAGCCATCGCCGCCCACGCAGATCAGCCCGCAGATCGAGAGCTGGCGGACGGTGGTCGCCACCTGCTCGAGCAGCGCTGGATCGAGGTCAACCCGTTGGTCCTCGCCGACGGTGGCGGAAAACCGCCCCTTGTTCGTGGCGCCAAGAATCGTGCCACCCTGTGTGAGGATGCCGGCTGTGTTCCTCGAGTTGAGCGGCATGTAGCTGACTGGGTCGACGAGCCCCTCGTAGCCACGAAGGATGCCGATGCAATCGTAGCCGAGCCGCTCCGAGCTTTTGACGGCAGCCCTGATGACGGCATTGAGCCCGGGGCAAGCGCCGCCGCTGGTAAGGATGCCGATGGTGGGCTTGTGGGTGGGCATAGGGGAATTCTTAACGTATTGCGAGAAAGGGAGGCGGCGACGCCGAAGCGGCATCATTATTGATGCGTCGCGAAAATCGGGTTAGAATTCCGTTGAACTGTCCTAGCAGATTTGGTCGAATAACCGGTGATCAATCGTGTCGGCCACATGCCGATGGTTTTACGGGGAGACCTCACTCATGGCACCATCTCACTTCCGTTCTCAGGCCGACGGCTGCCAGGGCTTCCGCAAGATGCCCCGCCGGTCGGCCCTCCAGG
>JAPLNQ010000005.1 GCA_026401075.1 Planctomycetia bacterium | reverse complement strand
TCGATTTGAGCAGCGTCCGGCTTTCGCTCTGTGCCGCCGAGCCAATCCGTGCGGAGACGCTTTCGCGGTTTGCCAACACGTTTGCCGATTGCGGATTTCGCGGTGACGTCTTCTACCCGTGCTACGGGCTGGCTGAGTCGACACTTCTGGCCGCCGGCCCACCGGGGCCAGTGCGCCCGAAAGCCAAAACCGTCAGCCGGGCGGGGCTGGCCACATACAAAGTACGGTCCGCCGTGGGTGATGGCGAGCACGTGCAGAAGTTGGTTGGCTGCGGCAACGGTCTGATCGGGCAGGAAATTGCCATCGTCGATCCCGCCAGCCAGCGAAGGCTGCCGGACGATACGGTTGGCGAAATCTGGATCGCTGGCCCGAGCGTCGCTCAAGGGTATTGGAATCGGGCTGACGAGACGGAAGCTATTTTTCGAGCGAAGATCATCGACGAACTCGGCCCGCCGCATCTGCGTTCGGGGGATCTTGGGTTTCTCAGCGACGGTGAGCTTTACGTCACAGGGCGACTCAAGGATGTCATCATCATTCGCGGCCGGAACCACTATCCGCACGACATCGAATTGACTGCGTGGGACACTCACGGCGCGTTGCTGCCGGATTGCGGCGCGGCGTTCGCCGTCGAAGCGGATGGACAGGAGGGGCTTGTCGTCGTTCAGGAAATCGACCGACATCACCGAAGCGACGACTTGCCGTCCGTTTTTCGCGACATTCGTCTGGCCGTGATCGCCGAGCATGAACTGGATCCCCGCGCAATCGTCCTAATCCGACAGGCGAGCTTGCCGAGAACCACGAGCGGCAAGATTCAGCGATCGCTTTGCCGTGCACACTTCCTGGAAGGCACACTCAATGTCGTCGCTCAATGGTCGGTGGCAGATCAATGTGTGGACGATTCCGGACAGCCGCTGCGTTTGCGGTTCGATCCGGATACGGAGCGCATCGCCATTCCACGCGATGGCCTGACCGCTAGCGACATCGACCGATTGGCCGAGCGCATCGAGGCACGGCTATTAGACTGGCTCGTCGCGCGGTCGGATTTGCCTTCCGGAGACGTCGACCGACAGAGGCCGTTCGCCGAATATGGCATCGATTCGCTCGCCGCGGTCGAACTCAGCGCCGACCTCGAACGCTGGCTCGAGGTGCCGACCCCCGCGATCGCCGCGTGGAATTACCCGACACCCGAATCGTTGGCGCGTTTTCTCGCTGAGCAGGCTGCCGCCGCGCACACGCCGGCTTCTGAGTCAGGGGGGCCGCCAACCGATTTCGGAATCACGGAGTTCGAAACGCTCCTCGCCGAGATCGAGCAGTTGAGCGATCACGATGCTCGCGACGCACTCCGAGAATAGGCCGATAGCGACGAATCGCGGCGTTGATCGCCTGAAGGAACTTCGTAATCGCGTTAGCCACGTCAGAATATGCCAATTCGTCGTACCCTAAGCGTATGACGGGGCTCAGCGATTCCAATAGAAATAGTCGCGTATACTATTTGCCCTGCCCGGCGCGACCGCCAGGAACTGCCGAGAAGTGGCTTCACTTGCATATGATCGATGTATCCCAACGCCTGGCCAATCTCACGCCAGACAAATTGCGGCTCCTCGAGCAGCGGTTGGGCACGAATAGTCAGGTTGCCGAGCCGATTGCGATTGTCGGCATGTCCTGCCGTTTTGCTGGTGCCGCGAATGTGGATGACTATTGGCGAGTCATTTCAGAGGGCATTGACGCCACTGGCGAGATTCCAGCCAGTCGGTGGAATGTAGACGCTTTCTTCGATCCGACTGGCGAACAGGTCGGAAAGATGTCGGTGCGAAACGCGGGGATGGTGGCCGACGTCGACAAATTCGACGCCGCGTTCTTTGGAATCTCCCCACGCGAAGCCAGCCGCATGGATCCGCAACAGCGGCTCTTGCTCGAAGTCGCCTGGGAGGCGCTGGAGGTCGCAGGACTAGCGCCCGATCGCGTCTCCGGTTCCACGACGGGAGTCTTCATCGGTATCGGGGGTACGGACTATTCCAAAATCCATACGCAGGACGAAAATTACTTCCGCTACATTGACGCTCACGTGGGAACGGGTAACGCGCTGAGCATCGCCGCTAATCGCGTGTCGTATGTGCTTGACCTGCGTGGCCCCAGCGTGGCGTTGGATTCGGCCTGCTCATCGAGCACATTTGGTATTCACACGGCGGTACAAAGCCTGCGCAATCGCGAATGTGATGCGGCACTGGCGGGTGGAGTCAATCTGATTCTCTCTCCCGAAACGACCATTGCGTTTTCCAAAGCGCACATGCTGTCGCCCGATGGCCGCTGTCGCCCGTTCGACGCGGCCGCCAACGGCTATGTGCGAGGCGAAGGGTGCGCGCTCTTGGTCCTCAAGCGGCTGACCGACGCAACCCGAGATGGGGATCAAGTGCTGGCGATCATCCGCGCGAGTGCCGTTAATCAAGACGGCCGCACGTCGGGCATCACGGCCCCGAACGGACGTTCGCAACAGGCTGTCATTCGCGCAGCACTTGCGCAGGCAAGGTGGACGCCTGATCAAGTGAGCTATCTGGAAGCGCACGGCACGGCAACGCCGCTGGGCGACCCGATCGAGTTGGAGGCGCTGTCGCAGGTCTTTCGTCGCAGCGGGCCTGACGATCCCCCGTGTTACGTCAGTTCGGTGAAGGGCAATATTGGCCACACCGAGACGGTGTCGGGCGTCGCGGGAATCATCAAGGTCGTGCTGATGATGCGGCATGGGCTGGTGCCGGCCCAACTTCATTTCCAAACGCTCAACCCTCACGTTTCGCTCGACGGCTCGCGTCTGAAGGTCCCCGCCCAGCCAGTCGATTGGCAGAGGAACGGCCAGCCACGCGCTGCCGGCGTTAGTTCATTTGGATTCGGCGGAACCAACACGCATATTCTGATCGAGGAGGCGCACAGCCAGGCCCCGCGGGCAGAGTTCACGGATCGGCCTTGCCATCTTTTGGCGCTGTCGGCGAAGTCCGAGGCGGCACTGTCGCGGCTGGTGGGAAGCTACGTAAAGCGGCTCGACGAACACGCTGATGCGGCGGTTGCCGACGTTTGCTACTCCGCCAACACAGGACGCTGCCACTTTCATCATCGGCTGGCAATTATCGCTGCGGACGCCAAGGAGTTGCGAAACCAACTCGCAGCTGTTGCCCAGGGCCAACATCCCAAGGGAGTCCGGAAACGGCAGTCTAAGGCGGCTGCCTCGTTACGGACGGCCTTTCTCTTCACCGGCCAAGGCTCGCAATATGTCGGCATGGGCCGATCATTGTACGAAACGCAGCCGACCTACCGCCGCGCGATCGCGCAATGTGATGAGATTCTGCGGCCGCTGTTGTCGAAGACTCTGTTGTCGGTCATCTATCCGGACAATGGGGGCGAGTCACCGCTTGACGAAACGGCGTACACGCAGCCCGCGCTCTTTGCCCACGAATATGCGTTGGCGACGCTGTGGCGCTCGTGGGGCATCCAGCCGGCCGTCGTGCTTGGACACAGCGTCGGCGAATATGTCGCCGCGTGCGTGGCGGGGGTCTTCAGTCTCGAAGACGGATTGAGGCTCATCGCTTGCCGCGCGAGGTTGATGCAGCAGTTGCCGCGAAACGGCCGAATGGCCGTTGTCTTTGCCGATGCCGCCAGAGTGCGGCAGGCGCTGCCGGAAGTCGTTTCAATCGCTGCGATCAACGGGCCGGACAACACTGTGATATCGGGCCATCAAGACGCGATCGACTCAGTGATCGAACAACTCGCTTTGGAAGGGATTTCCTCGCAGGCATTGTCGGTGTCGCATGCGTTTCATTCTCATTTAATGGAGCCAATGCTCGACGAGTTTGAAGCGTTCGCAGCAACCGTACGGTTCAATGCGCCGAAGATCCCGCTGATCTCAAATCTGACGGGCGCCGTCATTGATGGGGCCCCAGACGCGGCGTACTGGCGACGGCATGTTCGCAACCCGGTTCGATTCGCGGAGGGGATCGCGGCGATCGGCGCAATGGACATGCAGGCCGTTCTCGAAATCGGCCCGACCGCGAGCTTGACGGGAATGGCACGTCGCTGCCTCCCCGACTCTCAAGCCGCTTGGCTGCCTTCTCTACGAAAGGGGCACGACGATTGGGAGGTAATGCTGTCGAGCCTGGCCGAACTGTACACCCTTGGCGCTAAGGTCGATTGGATGGGCTTCGATCGGGATTGGCCGCGACGCAAGGTGATCCTGCCAACATATCCCTTTGAGAAGACGCGGCACTGGTTTGACGCGGTTGATCCGATTCGCCGCTCGGGGTCGGGCGCACAGGGGCCGTCGATTCATCCGCTCCTTGGCGCTCGGGTGCGGGCCGCACTCAACAGCACCATCTTTGAAGTGCGGCTCAACAGCCAGTCGCCGGAATACCTCGTCGATCACCAGGTGCAGGGGTCGCCGGTCGTGCCGGCCGCGGCGTACCTGGAGCAGGCGCTGGCCGCTGCAGATCAGAGTTTCGGTGCTGGCAATCACGCCGTAGCCGATGCTTCGTTCCAGCAAGCGATGTTCCTGCCTGCGGGCACATCCCGAATCGTTCAGGTGACAGTGTCATCAGAGCAGGGGGGCGAACGCACGTTTGAAGTGTCGAGCATTCCGGCTGACTCAGAAAACGAGGCGGGCCCCTGGACCCTTCATGCTTGCGGTCGGCTGCGACACGCCGACACGCTGGCTCATGAAGCACCGCCGTTGATCAATCTCGACGCAATCCGCCGCGGAATGCACGATCGAGTTGGACAGGTGGAGTTCTATGGACACATGGCCGCACGCGGCCTGGCCTACGGGCCGGCGTTTCGAGTGCTGGATAACCTCATGCGCGGCGACGATGACGCCCTTGCGGAGCTCAACCTGCCAGCCGCGATACGCCAGTCGATGAACAGGTATCGCCTGCATCCGGCACTCGGAGACGCTCTGTTTCAGGCGACGGCCGCCGTGGTGCCGTTGGAGGCGGACGGCTCGCACAGCACCTTTACGTACATGCCCGCCGGCGTTCGCGCCGTGCGAATCTTCGGCCCGTGCGAGGAAACAGCCTGCGTCTATGCCGTTCGGAAATCGACTGGCGAGGCACCGAGCCCCGAAACCGTGGAGGCCGACGTTTCGCTGACCGACGCGGCGGGACGCGTGCTGATTCGATTCGAGGGAGTGCGCGTTCAACGGGTCGGCCGGGCTGCGGGTGAAAAGTCGATCGATGCCCGTGATTGGCTTTACCGCGTCAACTGGGCGCCCGAGCCGGTTGATTCGCGGGCATCGACAATCGACCTCGAGGACGCATCCCAAGGCATCACGACTTGGCTGGTGTTTGCTGATCGACATGGCGTCGGCAGGGAATTGTCTACGGTAATCGGGGACGAGTCGCGCGTGGTCGTCATCACTCAGGGAGAGGAATTCGGCAAACTGCCAGCAGAAAATGGTGAAGCGGTCGGCTATCGCATCGACCCGCTCAACGCAGACCACTACCGCCGCCTGTTTGAAGAAGCCCTCGGAGCCGAGGTGAGTGGTCGGACGGCGATTGTCCATCTGTGGAGTCTGGATATCTCGGAGCCTGCCGTACCTTTGACCAATGCGCTGGGTTGCGGCAGTGTTCTGCAACTCGTTCAACAAGTCGCGCGACTGGGGATGGCCAGGCCGCCCGAGTTGCTGCTCGTAACTCGCGGTGCGCAGCAGGTGGGCGATGGGCCCACGGAGTTGGCCGTGGCTCAGTCGCCGCTCTGGGGGCTGGGCCGAGTCATCGCGATTGAGCATCCCGACTTGCGCTGTCGGCTGGTTGATCTCGATCCGGCTGGGTTACCGGTAGATGACGGGCGGCGGCTGATGAAGGAAACGGTCGCGAGATCGACGGAGGATCAGGTGGCGTATCGGCACGGCCGCCGTCATCTTGCGCGGTTGATTCGCACGCCCGAGGTTTTGCCGAACGTCAGCGGACTGCCGGAACACCAATCAATCTTTGAAATGGATGGTCGGCCGTTCCGATTGCGGCTCTTCAAGCCAGGGAGCTTCGATGGCCTGCGGTTTGAACCGATGGAACGCCGACAGCCGGCCGCCGGCCAAGTTGAACTGGCAGTGCATGCCGCAGGCGCGAACTTCAGCGATGTGCTCAAAGTCATGGGGCTTTATCCCGGTGTCGCAGACGCCGTTGTTCCGCTGGGAATCGAAGCTTCAGGTGTGGTGACGGCTATCGGCCCCGGAGTATCACGGCTCAAAGTCGGTGACGAAGTTGTCGGTGTTGTTCCCTACAGCTTTGCTTCACACGCACTGACGACCGAGTATGCACTCACGCACAAGCCTGCCGGCATGAGTCATCAGCAGGCCGCGACAGTGCCGGTCACTTTCCTGACTGCCTATTACGCGCTCTCCAAGCTAGCGCATCTCGAACGCGGCCAGCGAGTGCTGATTCACGCCGCGGCAGGCGGCGTGGGCCTTGCTGCCATTCAAATCGCGCAGCATGTAGGGGCCGAAGTGTTCGCCACGGCCGGCAGCCACGAAAAGCGAGAGTATCTCCGGCAGCGTGGTGTTCAGCACGTCTACAGCACGCGGACGCTCGAGTTTGCCGACAAAATCATGGAGGTCACACACCGCGAAGGCGTCGACGTGGTTCTGAACTCGCTGCCGGGTGATGCGATTGCCAAGAGCCTGAGCATTCTCCGCGCGTATGGGCGGTTTCTAGAGATTGGCAAGATCGACATCTACCAAAACCGCATGCTTGGTCTTTTGCCGTTTCAGGACAATCTTTCGTACTTTGCGATCGACCTCGATCGGATGCTGCGGCAGCGGCCCAACGCCATCCAGGCGTTGTTCGACGACCTGATCGGGCACTTTTCCGCTGGCCACTTCCAGCCGTTGCCATACACGGCGTTTCCGGCCAGCGATATCGCCGGTGCGTTGCGGTTCCTGTCGCAGCGCAAGAACATCGGCAAAGTCGTCGTCTCATTCACGCCCGATTCTTCGTCGCGCGAAATCTCTCCGGCCACAGTCGAGTCGTCACCGGCGGGCACGCGGATTCGGCCGGATGCGACCTACCTGATCACGGGTGGGCTTGGAGCATTGGGCCTACAGTCTGCGCAATGGCTTGCGGCTCAAGGGGCACGCCACCTCGCGCTTTTGTCACGCAATGACCCATCGATCGCGGCAGTCGCAGCGATTGAGTCGCTGCGTCAGGGCGGGGTCGAAGTGGTCGCTTTAAGTGGCGATGTCGCCGATACGGATTCGTTGCAGTCGGCATGTGGGAAAATTCCCGCCCACTTCCCGCCATTGAGAGGCGTCATCCACGCCGCCGGCGTGCTTGCCGACGGAATCGTCTTCGACATGCCACTGGATCGTCTCGAGAAGGCGATGGCGCCCAAAGTTAACGGAGCTTGGAATCTGCATCGCGCGACGCTCGACAAACCGCTCGATTTCTTCGTGCTCTTTTCTTCGATCGCGAGTGTTTTCGGTTCGCCTGGTCAGGCGAACTACGCCGCTGGCAATGCGTTCCTCGATACTCTGGCCGCGTACCGCCGCTCGCAGGGCCTGCCGGCGATTGCCATTAATTGGGGTCCGTGGGCGGGCCCAGGCATGGCTGAGTCACTCCGTTCGCGCGGACTGACGCCGATTCCTGCGACACGTAGCTTTGAAGTGCTGCAGGCTTTTCTCCAGACACAAGCGACCAATGCCGTTGTGGCCAACGTGCACTGGAATGAGCTTGTCAGGCTGTTTGCGGGTAAGACCCCGTCGCTTTTCGCAGATCTTTCCCAAGCCGAGACGGCCGGCGATCAGACGCCAGCCAGTGGCTTCGACGCCGACCTTCGCCGGCAACTGCTCGAATCGCCGCCGGCCGAACGGCAAGCTGTCATGCTCCACCATCTCACGGCTGAATTGTCCCGCATCATGGGTATCAATCCGGAAGAACTCGACATCGAACAGCCGCTCAACTCGATTGGCATGGATTCGCTGATGGCGATGGAACTCAAAACCGTTCTGGAATCCCGCTTGGGCATCAGCGTGCCGATGGCGACGTTCTTTTCGGGCCCCAGCGTGACCTCGCTGGCCGACGACGCCGTGAAGAGTATCGTCGGGTCAAAGACAGTCGGCGGCGACTCGAACAAGCCAGTGACCGCAACAGTCTGGTCGCCGCTTGTGCTGCTCAAATCGGGCGGCCGCTTGCCGCCGCTGTTCTGTCTCCATCCCATTGGTGGCGATGTGCGGTGTTACCTAGAAATGGCACGCCACTTCGGCGGCGATCGCCCTATTTACGCGGTGACGGCGCGTGGACTCGACGGAGAACTGTCGCCGCACGTCTCCATGTCTGAAATGATGGCGGACTATGCGGCTGCCCTGCGTCGTGCGCACCCGCGGGGGCCATATCATCTGGTCGGTTGGTCAACGGGCGGGATCTACGCCTACGAACTTGCGCATCAGCTGATTTCGGCGGGCGACACAATTGGTCTACTGGCGATGCTCGATACCCCGCCTCCTTCGGTGTTTGACGACCGCGATCTGAACGACGAAGCCAGGTTTCTGTGCGACTACGTCGAGCTTTGCAACCACATTCTCGGCGCACAGATGAACGTTTCTTATGCGACGCTTAGTGCGATGAGCCACGACGAAGCTTTTGAGGCGGCGTTGGCAGAAGCCAAGAAACACAACATGGCGCCGGCCGGTGCGTCCGTTGATTTTATCCGGCGCTTTGTGGCAGTCGGTCGCGCGACAATCCGGCTCCTGCAACGCCATGCGCCGCCGGTCATGAATCATCCACTGCACTTGTATGTGCCACAGGAGGGCCACATCCTTGCCGACATGACCGGCAAGGAACTATCGGCCGATCGGGGCTGGCGAAGTGATCTCACAAATCACGTCACGATCCATCACGCGCAGGGTGATCATTTCAGCATGATGACAGGCGAGAGCGCAGCCCGCCTGGCGCATCACCTTCAGAAGCTCATGCACTCGGCGGATGATGCCGCCCCAGGAAGCCGACGAGCACAATCGGCCAAAGTCTCCGCGAATCACAAGCAGCGATGAGGTAGCCAACGCCATACACTCCGACGATCATGCCCACACACTGCCAGATCTCTGGGTGATTCAGTTGTGATCAAACAGAAGATGCGGAAATCGATCGTGATCGCCGCCAGACCAAGTTGTAAGCCCCAACTGCAATGAGCCATCGACTTGTCCGTATAGAGGCTGGAGCGGGCTTGAGCGAATCATTCATACGAGTCTCCTGAACTCAATCAGTCAGAAGCGTGGAGATTATCCTCCGCGTACTTCTCAACTCCGACTCCACAGGGTGAGGATTCCGGGTTGAACACTAGCGCGGTCGCGTCAAATACCAAGTCGCAGTCTTCAAATCCGCAGGTCGATGCATCGCCCCCCTAGGGCCAGCCCTGAAATCGGGCAGGTCAATCAGCGCCAGGAGCCGAGTGAGCTACGAATCTCGAAAAGCCTAAGTCCCCAGCGTCTGCAGCGCCCGGTTTGGCGTCTTACTTCGCCGGGGTTTGGTGCTCGTTGACGACCCACCACTTACCGTCCTTGCGGACCCAAGTCGCCGTATACAGGACATCCCAAACCGGCTCCTTGAGATCCTTCTTCGTCCCCACGGCCCTCCCGGTTTCGATCGCGGTCTCACCTCCGAGAATCATAATGACTTGATCCGACACGGTCACCGCGTCGAGCTTCTTGTTCGGGTCGTTCAACGTCTCGAACAAGACCGCGGTGTAGTCCCGGCGTTTCGCATCGGGACCGGTCCGGTTGAACTCGGCGTCTTGAACCAGCGTGTTGTATGCTGCCGGGTCCTGATCGCGGACGGCCTGCCATCGCGTCTGGGAGGCCGCCTCCACTTTCCGCCCCTCGATCGAATCGACGTCCTTCTTCCACCCGGGCACATCTTTCCCCAGTTCCTTCATGGCCGCTTTTACGCGCTCGGGCTTCCAGTACCCGCTCGGGTCGAAGATTTGCGTCCCAGGGTACATCGTCATCATTTCGTCTATCTGCTTTGCCGAGAGGGCGGCCCTGCCGACCCGCATCATCTGCATCCGCTCCTTTCTGGGCACCAAGGCCAGTCCCTTGGCGGTCACTTCGGTCATCCCGACATAGAGATTGTCCAGTTCCGTCATCCCTTCGAGCGCGGCCATCCCCTTGTCGGTAATCTTGGTGCCGTCCAGGCCTAGGTCGTGCAGTTTCGTCAGCCCGGCGAGCGATGGCATCCCGTTGTCGGTGACCTTGGTCCTGTTAAGCACCAGGGACTTCAGATTTT
>JAPLNQ010000043.1:362-4287 GCA_026401075.1 Planctomycetia bacterium | reverse complement strand
TGGCCAACATCCGTCCTCTCCACCACTCCCCGGTCTGTACCGCCATCTGCCGCCGCCGCACCGCTACGGCGAAAGCCTCGGGATCGAGCGCTTCGCGCCACCGCATCGGCAGCAGTTGCATTCGCGGATGCAGCACACCCACGACCGCACCAGTGAACCCCTCATCGTCTGATTCGCCCATGAAGGTCGGCAGCATCGTCGTATTCGGCTCATTTTCCAGAAGACGTTGGGAGTCGGCTCGTGGCAAACTAGGTGTAACTTCGAGCCGTGCCATCGCGGTAGCCAGAGCAATCCGTCCCCAGGCCCGCGATGAGCAGCACGACCGCCGATACGAACAGGAGAGTGGAGTGAACACCTACTCCCCGTGCGAGCCTTGCCAAGAACAGCCGCATCGACGGATGCCGCCGCCCGTACCACTTCGGTAGCAAGTAGCCGCCGAAGAGATCGAAGGGAAGATGCAGGGCCGCGTATGCCAGCACGAAGCCGGCCAGCCCCGTCACGTCTCCCGCGAGGGTTTCTGAAGAGGGCAGGAGTCGGCGTGGCAGTCCGAGCGCGAGGCCCGCGGTCGCGAGCACAACCATCGTGCCCACAGCGCTCATCCCAAGCCAGAGACGGGCGCGGCCGTAGCCGGGGGCGTGTTGCTGCGAAGGAGGCTCGACGCTGCCGATCACGCTGGAGCAGGACATCGCCTCTGCAGTCTTCTGGATCCCGCGGAGCATGCCGCCGAAGACGAATTCGTGCAACGGCACGACTGCATACCAGTAGAGAATGCCAAACAGTCCACTGGGGCGAAAGCGAGCCGTCATGACCAGCCGGGTCAGGGGTGGCTTCGATTGGGCGTCGATCTCCTCGATCGCGAAGTCGAGTTGCGCCTCGCCCGGCAGTTTCATCTCCGCCCGGAGGGAAAGTGACTTGTCCCGATCGATGCCCACGACCCGCCAGAAGTCGAGTGCTTCACCAAACTCCACCATCTCCGGATGCCGCCGACCCCGGCGCAGCCCTGGCCCGCCCACGAATTTGTCGAGCCAGCCGCGCACCTGCCAGAGCACATCGCCGGCGTACCAGCCATTCCCCCCTCCGATCCGGCAGACTGCTGCGTAGACACTCGCCGAATCCGCGGCGATGTCCACCACCCGCTTGTCGGTGAAGACGGTGCCCCCTGCCCAAATGGGGTCTCCCGGTATGGGCCCCGCCACGCTCCAGTGGGTCTCCACCGCGTGCCGGTCGATCTTCACCTTCGCGCGGTGGATTGCCTCGCGAACGCCCAGAGCATGGAGTGGCATCAGGCGCTGGGTGGTGTCGTCGGTCACGACCACGCGATTTTTAAGCCCCTCAGCCAGCGGCCGCGCGATCCGATAGGAGACCGGGGTGACCAAATTGATCCACAGTGAACTGAGCCGTGGCGTGAGGAGGGGCACCGGCAGAATGATACGCCGGCGAAGACCTAGCTCTTCGGCCATCACCCGCATCAGTTCAGAATAAGGCATCACGTCAGGGCCGCCGATCACCATGATTGGAAGGCGCTCGACGAGATAGCGAAGAATCTCGTACGACGCCGAGCCGGAGCCGATGATCATCGCCGCCCGAAAGGTTGTCACCGGCACGTCGCAGGAGGCGAGTTCTTGCTCAACCTGCCGCCGCGAACGGAGGTGCTCGCTGAGGTCCGGCCCCATCTCTCCGAGGCCACCGAGATAGATGATCCGCGACAGACCGGCATCTCGCGCGGCCCGGGCGAAGCCGGCGGCGAGTACCCTGTCGTGATCCGCATAGGCACCCCCGGTAGCCGCCATCGAGTGCACGAGGTAGAAGGCCGCCCGGCAGCCCTGCAGGGCCGTAGTGACCGCCGCGGAGTCGACGATATCAACGGCAATCACCTCAACGTGCGGGTGATGCCGCCACGGTCGGGCGTCGAGTTTCCTGGGTTCTCGCGCGAGACAGCGAACGCGGTATCCCGCCTCGAGGAGAGCGGGCACAAGGCGACCGCCGACGTAGCCGGTCGCCCCCGTCACGCCGACCGTGTCTTTGGAAACGGCGGCCGGACTGATTGCATCGCTCATGAATATGACTACTGGATGGGTACGGCCACGGGGCGAATGCACCGCGGGACCAAGCGATGCATCCTAGGAGGCAGCCGCCTGCGCGACCGAGCGACGTCCTTAGAGGTCGAGTCCTTCGGGGAATCGAGATCCGCCTTTGAAGTTTCCGTAAATGGGCCTCTCACCATCAGTGATTGCGTCGACGAGTAAGTCTCCACCGACGAATGCGCCGCGCCACGACGCCCCAAGCCCTCCAAACACCTCGTCGCGATCTCCCCGAGACCTGGTTACGTTGACTCCAAATTTGAAGGCTGATATTTCTTCGCGAACGCGCTTCGCGAAAACCATGTCATCGGTAGCCACGGAAGAAACGAGATTTCCATTTGACACGTTCATCGCGGCGATGAATTCAGCCTCGGTATCCACCAGAACGATCGAGTCGATTGGGCCGAACGGTTCCGAATGGTGCAGCGACCACGCCCGAGGTGGTTCGAGAACTGTGGCAGGTGCAACATACGCTGAAATGTCTTGCCCCGGTATAAATCGGCCGTGGTCGAGATTTCCGCTGTAGAGAGGAATTCCTCCCGTGTTGATTGCCTCATGAAACTGGGCACGCAGCTGATCCGCTTTGGTCTTGTGAATCACTGGACCGAACTCGAGGTCTGGAAGTTCGTCATTGTCATTCTCTACCGCCAATGGGTGGCCGAACCTCAGCCCTTTCACGATGGGCATGTACATCTCGAGGAAAGCAGGGAAAAGTCGTCGCTGCACGACATACCGCGGATAGGCGGTGCACCGCTGCTTCGCATACTCGAAGCCTTTGCGAATGTGGGGAGCGAGGTAATCCCATTTGCTAAAGTCCCAAACCCCCCAAGCATTCAAACCTTCTTGTTCCAAAATGTGACGCTTATTGAAGTCGGCAAGGCGTTCAAGTGTGGCACGGCCATTCGACCTTCCGCCAACAAAGGCAAAGGCACCCAGCTCAGGCGAAGAGACCAGTGCGTCACTCAACTCGGCACCAACGCCGCTCACAAGAGTCACGGGCAAGCCAGCCCGAGCCATCATCGCGTGGGCAAGGGTGAGTGAGTGAAATCCTCCCTGTGAGGGTGTCTTCGCGATGACCGCGTTTCCGGCCAGCGCCTGCACCAACTCTGCGTGAACGAGAACACTCAGCGGGTAGTTCCATGACGCAATGTTGGAAATCGGCCCACTGAGTGGTGAACGACCCTTGAGCTGACGGTCTATTTGGGTCAGGTACCAATCCACCCCATCGATGCAGCGATCGACATCGGCGCACGCCAGTCTCCACGGTTTTCCAATCTCCCAAACCAGTAGGAGAGCAATCGTGTCGCGAGCTTCGCGAAGACCCACCAATCCGGCACTCACCCGTGCCTTGCGCTCGTCGAGATCCACCAAACCCCAGGACTTGTGCTGGCGGGCAGCCGCCGCTACGGCATCGATAGCGGTTTGGTGGTCTATCTTGGGCGGACCTTCAATCGGCATTTGGTCTACTGGATTCACGTGGTTCGAGGGTGTTCCCACCGAAGCCCATTCGCCCATAATCAGGTTGTTGATGCGATCCGCCTCAAAGGCTTCTGGTGCTAACGACCTGGCCCGAGCGTAGACGGATTTCCAGTCGGTGCCTTTTTTTACGTGAAGAGTCATGATTGAAACCTACCATGCCGCAATGAAATACCCAGCAAACGCCTGAGATTGATTGCATCACGCTAAAAGAGTTTGGCGGATCTCGAGTGGAGACATCACGATATGCATGTCTTCACTTCTGGCTAGGCCGGTTGGTCCCGGGGTGCAATGTTTTCGAAGGGTTCGGCGATCGTGATTTGCGCATGCTTTGAGTGATCAGGCTCGATCACGACCGGCCGCACGCG
>JAPLNQ010000043.1:0-340 GCA_026401075.1 Planctomycetia bacterium | reverse complement strand
CCGTTCCAAAATGAAGCAGCGGCTCACCGGCACCCCCCTCCAAGATCAGCCCACCGCCTACGGTGCCGAGGCCGCTGGCGACGTGCTGCACCGACGAATTGACCGACATGAAGCCACCGCGCCGTCGGGGCTCGATGCTGGCCGTGATCAGCGATACAGAGGACACGAACCGCCCTGCGTTGCTCGCCATCATCAGTGCCGCCACCGTGGCCGCCACGGCAAGCCCCACGGACGGCAGGTGCGTGACCACGAGCGTCATCACGGCCGCCAGCAACACCACGCAACGAAACACGGGCAGGGCACCATAGCGATCGATGAGCCGGCCCACGAGTGGCGCGCT
>JAPLNQ010000257.1:8518-32772 GCA_026401075.1 Planctomycetia bacterium | reverse complement strand
GTCAGAGCCGTCTCCTCGATCGATGGTGGAAGCCCCGGGCCGCCGCCCACGCCGCCGTTGGCTCCCATGCAGGCGAGCAGCCACTCCGCGCCCCGCGGGTCGAGCGTGGCCAGCACGACCCGCGCCGTGCCATAGGTCGGGTTCGACTGGTGGGCATGATGCTCGTTACCAAACCAGAGCGGACACCAGGAGCCGTCGGCGGCCTGTGCGTTTACCAAATACCGTCGCGCGGAGGCGAGCATCTGCCGCTGCAATGCAACACCGTGTGGGGGCAAGCCATCCGCCGCGTTTGCAAACGGCGACCAGCACTCCGCGGCCCGGATCGCATGCGCGGTGATGTCGGGGCACGACGTGTCGAACGGCAGCCGGCCCCAGCCACGGCAGAATGTTGGCAGCCCGCCGTCGCGGTTGGCGAGATGAGCCAGCCAGTCGAGCCCCGCAGTGGCCGCCCGCCGCACCTCGTCCGAGGGCATGCAGGCCTCAGCCGTTTCGAGCTGCGCCAGTGCCACCACGGCGCCGCTGGTATCGTCGGCATCGGGAACGCCGCCGGGCAGATCGGTCCACGCCCAGCCGCCGGCCGCGGCGCCGGTATAGGGATGGACGCGGTTCCACTGCGGGCCAAGCAGCCAGCGGCGGATCGCCTCCCGCTCACGCGGCCCGAGATGCTCCGCCAGCCGGCCGCCCGCGGCCAGCGCCGCCACCGACTGCGTTGTCACCCAGGTGGCGAGGTTCGTGTCGATCGGCCACGAGCCGTCCGGCCGCTGCGACTGTGTCAGAAAAGCCACACCTCTGCGGGCCACTGTGTGCGTGGCGAGCCCCATGCCGGCCAGGCTCATCGTCACGAACGATGTCAGCGGCGTCGCCTCGAGATAACCGCCGTTGTCGGGCTGGATTGCCGCGAGTGTGCGGAGCGTGGGCTCGCGGGCGGCGTTGCGGAGGGGCGTGAGCACGCTCCACGTCGGCGCGTAGGCATGCCGCACCTGCCCGATGGCGATTAGCGCGGGAAGCGCGTAGCTCACCACCTGCATGTCGACCAGGCGAAACCAAGCCTGCGGCAACGCCGCCAGTTCGAACGGCAGCTGCGGAACCACCCGCCATGTCTCGGCCGCCCGCGGATCGCCGAACCGACCGCAGAGGGCGATGTGCGTGAGGATCGGCACGCTGAACGTCCGGTCGCGGCCATAGATGGCCGCCAGCGTCGCCCCGATCGCGCCAGGTTCGAGGCTGCCGGCCTTTCCGCGAATCCAGTTGGCAGCCCGGTCGACCGCAGCCGTCGCGACGTCGCCGGTGGTGCGGCCGTCGGCCACCGCGCCAATCGCCGCCCAACAGAGGAGCGTGGTGGAGAGGTTTCCCTTACTGGCCATGGTGTCGCCCCAGCTGCCATCGGCTAGCTGCGATGCTACGAGCCACTGCACGCCGGCCTCGATCCGCGCGGCATGCGTGCTTGCATCGACAAGCCGCAGGGCGTTGATCGCCGTCGCCGTGGAGAGCGCGCTCGACGAGAGTCGTCCGATCCAGTGGCCGTCGGCCGTCCGGCGGTCGAGCAGCGTGGCCACGGCCGCGCGGCGGGCGGCGTGGATGGAAAATAGGGACGGGAGCGATTTTTCGTGAGGCGGTTTCAAGAGATACTTTCCAGACGAACGCGGTCTTGTGGCAAAAATCGCTCCCGTCCCCATTTTCTCACACGCTGCAATGGCCGAGGGCGACCAGCCCGTAGAACGTGTATTCCGCGTCGGGCTCGTCGTCGGCCCATGAGCCGTGGAAGGCGCCTTCGGCCGTCCACAGCGTGTCGAGAAAATCGAGCATGCTCTCGCGATGCTCCCGCCATGGCACCTCCAAAGCGTCGAGCGCATGGAGTGCAACGGCGGTTGAGAGCAGGTCGGGGATCGGCGCATCGGGAGCGGCCGTGAACCCGCCGGCCGGATGACGCCGGGCCATGAGCCATTCGGCAGCCCCCGCGGGGGCGGGCCGCCCGAGCGTGCGGAGCGTGGCGATCGCGGCCGCTGTCGCGGTCGTGGAGCCCTCCGGCTGGTCTCCTGAATTCGACCAGCCGCCGTCGGCGGCGCGGAGCGAGTTCACGCACGCCGCCAGCTGCTCGGCCTCCGGGCCCGTCTCCGACATCGGCTGCTTCAGGTCGGCACAGGCGTTCATCGCGAGAAAGCAGCCGTAGGCGGTGCCACGGGCCGCGCCGGAGCGGGAGTTGAAGCCACCGTCGGCCGCGCGGTGACGCTCCACGCCGGCGAGCAGGGCCGCGCGGTGGTCTGCTGGCAAAGCATTCGCCGGCTGCGATGCCCATGCCCGCGCGAGGCAGCAGCGGTGCACGTAGTCGAGCCCTCTGCCGTCGCCAAAGGTTTCGAGAAATCGCACGGTTAATGCCGCCTGCTCGTTGCCGGCAGGCAGGGCCTCGAGGGCCAGAAGTGCATCGAGCGCGAACGACGTGTAGTAGAGATCGGGCCGGCCGCCGCGATTGCAGAAGCCACCACTGGGCGACGCGAGCGACTGGAGAAATGACACGACGAGTTCGGTCGCCTCGCCGAGTGTCCGCCGGGCGAGGCGGGCCACCTGCAGCATCTGCAGTCGCTGGCTCATGCCGTCGCAGCCGTGCTCGCGGCGGCCGAGTGCGGCTCGGCGGCATTCTCGCGGGCCACCTTCGCCTCCTGCTCCCGGCAGTAGCCCTCGAAGGTGAGTTCGTTGAACATCTTCGCCAGCACCCGTCGCAGCAGGCCCTTCAGCGTCGCGTCGGAGAGGCCCTCGAGTGCCCGCACGGCCTGCTCCTTGTAGCTTTCGAGCAGGAGCGCCGCCTTCTCATCAGCCTTGGCCGTGCGGATGGCCTCCCGCACGCGGTCGGGCGTGGCGGCCGGATGTGGTTTTCCCGAGGTGATCGCGGTGAGCATCTCGCGGTCGTCGCCGCGGGCTCGCTCGGCCGCGATTGCCAGCACCACGCTCGGCCGCGACTCGACGTTGCTCACGAGGCCTGCGTCGTCGAGCATGTCCTCGAGGTCGTCCTTGATCTGGTAGGCGATGCCCACCGCCTCGCTGTAGGCCCGCAAGGTGTCGGCCACCTCGTCTGACCGGCCGGCGCCGATGGCGGCCAATTGCAGGGCCACGTCGAACGCGGGCGATGTCTTGAGCCGGAAGATCTCCAGCACCTGACGGCTGGCCAGCTGCGAGGGCCGGCTGCTCCAGGCGAGTTCGGCACCCTGCCCCTGGCAGAGCAGTCGCTGCGCGCCGGCCGCCTCGCGGACGGCGGCGCGGATGCAACCGGCATCGAGGCCCGACTCCGCCAGCAATCGATAACCCTCGCCGATCAGCAGATCGCCGACGTTGAGCGCGATCGGCACGCCATGCGCACCGCAGAGTGTCGGCTCGCCGTAGCGTTCGAGATCGCCGTCCTCGATGTCGTCGTGGACCAGCGACGCCTTGTGAAAGCATTCCACCGCCACGGCGATGCGCTGAATCGCGTCGATCGACCGTTGGTCGTGATCGGTGTTCTGAGCGTTGTTCTCGTCATCGCCACTCGGACGCAGCGCCTCGAACACCGCCGCAGCCAGAAAGGGCCGCCAACGCCGGCCGCCGACAGCCAGCCACTCGCGACCAATCTCCTCGGCATGGCCCACCGGCGGTCCCATCAGCCGATCGAGCTCCGGCCGTTCGAACCACGTTTTCACGGTGTCGTGCAGGCCGCCGAGATCGAGCCGTCGCGACCGGTCGGCCGCCTCGAGGTGGATGTAGTCCCAGACCCAGTCGACATCGACCGTCGTATCGATGCAGTCGTCCTGGAGCAATGGCACGGCCACCGCCGGAATCGCCGCCGCCTGCACGTGCGAAAATGTTTTTTCAAGCACAGCCATGCAGCTCACGCCGACGATCGCCTCGATCGTGCCGGTCTGCACCATCGCCATCACCAGCGCCGAGCCTTCGGCCACGAGCACTGCGTAGCCGAGTCGCTCGGCTTCCGCCTGGAAATCCTGGATCGAGCAGAGGCCGCACTGCTTGCAGAGCAGGCCGTACTCGTCGAAGGGCGCCGGGCAGCGGTTTTCCACCCGCAGGCACTTGGGCATGAGCAGGAGCCGTCGCTCGAAGGGCACGGCAGCGAGGGCGTCGCGCCAAGACTCGTTGTTGACGGTGACGACCGCGTAATCGAGATACGCCTCCGACAGGCCCGCCTCGGCGAGCGCGGCGGTCGCCCGCCGGCGGAGTTCGTCCATGCCCAGTGGCGGCACGGCCCGGTCACGGCTCATCCCACGCCGCACGGCGTCGCGGAGGGCGTCGCGATCCGCCTTCGTCTGGGGAATGCCGGCCTGTGGTGGCCGCGAGCGGATCATCGCTGGCGGCACCGGTGGCGGAAGGATCGCAAGCGCAATCGTCGCTGGGTCTACGGTGGACATCGCGGGCACCTCTCCGGGGGAAGCCACAGTATGCCGTTTGGCGCGGTCTTCGTCAGGTGGAGCGGCCCGCTCCCGCGGCTCCAGCGGTCCCGGTGGCATTCATGCCGCCAGCCGCTCCCTCTTTTGCGGCCGCCGCCTCTTTCGCGGCCGCTGCCCGACCCGCCGCCGCCTCGACCCGCCGCTGGATCTCTTCGGGCGATGGCAGGGCATCGAGCACCTCGCGGGGGATCTGTGCCGCATCAGCAAGCTTCGTGAGGCACCGCCGTCGCTCAGCCAACGCCTGGTCGGCACTCCGCTCCTTGGAGAACCTGGTCTTGGCGTCGGCGCTCCGCTCTCTCAGCTTGGCGTAAATATCGCCGCCCAAGAGCGCGGAGATGTCGACCTTCATCTTCTCACGGTGGACGTCAGCCTCCGCCACTGGGCCGCCATCGATCGGGCCTGCGTGGTACTTCGGAAACATGATCGCCACCTCGGGGCAGACCCGCGAGCAGGCTGGGCAGTTGACCTTGCAGTTGGCCGGGTTCTCGACGCGGAGTGTCTGGTCGCCTGCCACGCCGTAGACGTCGAACAGGCAGAAGCTCAGGCATTGCATGCAGTTGGTGCACCGCGCCGTGTCGATCACTGGAAACCACGGCTTCCAGGTGTCGGCGGTGTTGGCGACCGGTCCGTTGGCGATCGTCGATGCTTCCGGAGGCCGGTTCATCCGTCGCTCGCCGCGAGCCGTCTCGACGGCAGCGATCGTCTCCGCGACCGATAGGCCCGTGACATCGCGCACCGTCACCTCGCACCGTCCGCTTGCATCGCTCACCGCGGGCGGCCCGTCGGGAAAGCAGCCGATCACGATCATCGCGCCGCCGGCCTGCAGGTCGGCCGTGCCCGCCCCGGCCCGCGTGACGGCGTACCCGCGGTCGAGGAGCGCCGCGAAGAGGCCGGCTCGATCGGCGGCAACCAGCGGCGCTGCGCCCGTCCCCTCGTAGACGACCACCCACGGCGGCAGCAACGCTTCAGCGATCATGATGCGGTTCCCTTGAACGAATCTGCGAGCACGCCGGCCAGCACGGTCTCCGCGGTGTCGGTCCGCATATTGAGGATCTCCACACCGTGCTTTGGCAGCGGCGCATCAGCGAGCACGAAGAGCCCCTGCACGGCGCGGGGCCAGCAGGCGACTATCGTGAGCGGACGGTCGCCACGGGCGAGTTCCGCCAGATGCGGGTCGCGGCGGGCGGCCATCTCGCAGAGATCGGGCACCATCTCGAAGCCGCGGCCCGCTGCTGCGAGCCCCTCGAGCACGGCATCCTTCACGGCGGCCGGCACGACCTGTGCATACGCGCAGCGGCAGTAGAGGATCCGCGTGGCGTCATCGGCCTGACTGGAGGCCGTTCCATCCTGCAGATGAGGCTCGATCATGGATGGACCCTTCCCGCGGCAGGATACGTGCCAAAGTCGTTGAACCAATACCGTTTCGCGAAGCGATACATCCAGTGTTTCTCAGGAATCTCGCGGCCCGGAAGATCCTGGCTCGACCGCGGCGTCATGGCCAGCAGTTCCTGTCGGGCGGTACCCCGCTGGGTCGTGTCGTGGGCGCCATGGCGGTCGGCGATCTCGAGGATCAGCCGCGGATTCTCGAGCACCACGCAACCGCGGCTGTGTTGGGCGGCCGCGTCGCGCATGTCCTTCAGAAACGCCGACTGCGTCACCTGTTCGTAGAATGAGCCTGTGCCCACCTGCTCCACCGCCAGCTGGATGATCGGGCAGGGCTCGATGCCGCCCGACGGGCCGACGTGGTGCGTGAGCCCGACTGCCATCGGGCACAGCGCGTCTCCCTCGTCGTCATAGTAGGCATCGACGATGGCGATCGGGAGCCGTGCCCGCTGTTCCACCACGAACTTTCGCACGCGGACGAGCTGGTCGGGCGTGAGCGCCAACTCAGGCGACGCCTCCGGCCCGACCGGGCGGTAACCGTGCAACCAGGCGTAGTGCACGCCCATGTCGATCAGCCGCCGGAGCCACTCCTCGGTGAGCATCGTGTCAATGTTGGAGCGGCAGAGGCTCGTGGCCACGCCGGTGATCAGCCTCGCCTTGAGACAGAGTTCGAGTCCGCGGAGAGAGCGGTCGAGCACCTGGCGGCTGCCGCGGCGGATGTCGCTCGTCGCCGAGTCGCCCTCGATGCTCACCAGCGGCGTGGCGTTGCCGAGAGCCTGGAGGCGGCGGGCGATCTCGGGCGTGATCAGCTGGCCGTTGGTGAAGATCTGGAAATAGCAGTCGGGGTGGGCGGCCAGCAGGTCGAGCAGCCGCGGGTGGAGGAACGGCTCGCCCCCGAGCAGCCCGAAGAACACGTTGCCGTGCGCCTTCGCGTCGCTGACGATCGCGTCGAGTTCCTCGAAGGGCACCATCGTTCGCGGCGCCTGCACGTCGACCCAGCAGCCCTGGCACTTGAGGTTGCAGGAGTTGATCACGGAGAGATGCAGAAACGGCGGAAAGATAATGCCGCGCCGCCGCCGCGCCTTGAATTTCTCGACGGCGATCAGTCCCTTGACGCCGAAATTCCAGCCAAATTTCCAGAGGCAGTTGGGTGCCACGGAAGACAGCATGTGGCCGGCCATCTGGGGGAGGATCATCGGGGGCAGGCGTGGGAGTAATTTCATGGCATTCAGAAGTATGGATGATTTCAAACAGCGAGCAACCTCGCTACATGCAAGCCCGACGCGCCAGCGAGGGAATCTCAGCGGCTGTTTGTTTGTCGCGGGCCATATTTTTTATACCCGCGCGGGGATGCGGTGGGTGGGCTCAGGCCGGCCGGGGCGGAAGTGTTCGAGGTGGAGGAATTCGTGGGGCAGGTGAGCTGCACAGGCCGACACGGCCGCTCGCACGGCCTGCTCCAGGTGCACGGGATCGGCCTCGGCCCGCAGGTTGACGAGCAGTCGGCCGATGTCGATCGGCTCGGACAGCCGATGGGAGAGGTGGGCCGCGTCGGCGGTGCGGACGAGGTTGGCCGCGGCGAGTTCGTAGGGATCGCCCTCGATCGCAAGCGTGCCCTTGAGATGCGCGATCTCGTGGCCGCTGGCGGCGAGGGTTTCGCGGATCTGTGAGAGGATCGCGACGAGGAGTTCGTTGCCGTTGAACTCAGCCGCGTCGGCCCCCCCGAGTTTCACCTCGGCATTGAGCCAGCCGAGCAGCGACTCCCCGAGGGCGTAGCGGTCGTAATCGATCTCGGCGATCGCCGCCGCCTGCGAGGCCTCGGCGAGCAGACGCTCAAAAGCATTCGAGGATCGCGGCCCGCGGGTTCACCGCCGCGAGGGCCGCTCGCAAGTGATCCAGTCGCGAAGCGTCGACGAGGTCGCACTTATTGATGACGATGATCTCCGCCTCTTCCAACTGCTTGCGGTAGATGTAGCCCACGTGTTCCGAGAGCTTCGCGGCGGAGAGCCCCAGCACCCGTTCGGCCCGTAGCGGATCGACGACCACGCTCATCGGAGCCACCGTGAAGCGGTCGCCGTAGATCTGCTCCAGCGGCAGCGTCACCGTGGCCACGAGGTCGGTGCAACTGCCCACCGGCTCCGCGACCAGCACGTCGGGCGCGGTCTCCCGCACCAGCGACTCGGCCGCCTCGACCAGCGACGTGAACCGGCAGCAGAAGCAGCCGCCCACGATCTCCTCGACCGGCATATGGTGGGCCGCGGCGAGGGCCGTGTCGACGAGCCGGCCGCCCTGGTCGTTGGTGACCAGCCCCACGCGGAGGCCGCGGGAGGTGAGCCATTCGGCCAGCCGCAGGATCGACGTCGTCTTGCCCGCGCCGAGAAAGCCGCCAACCATCACGTAGCGGGCTTTCGCGGTGGTCATGAATCGGCTCCTGGCTCGGGCTCGTCAGATTGGGCAGGCTCTGCCGCGGCGTGGCTGTCGCCATCACTATAGCGGGACTCCTGCAGCTGATCGATCGTCGCTGTGAGCAACGCGATGTAGCCGTGCACATCGAGATGGCCCGGCGTGGGTGTGCCCTGCACGGCGTAGAGCCAGCCGGCGCCGTAGGGATCGGAGTGCGTCAGGCAGGCCTCGGCAGTGAGTGCCGGATTGGCGGCCTGCAGCGTCCCGTCGACCACGCAAAAAAGGTCGCTCACCGCCTTGAATCCCTCGACGGTGCCGAGTCGCTCACCGCCGGCGACGGTCTGGCCAGGCTTCACCTCCAGAGTCGCGACGCGTCGCCGCTCGCCGCCTCGGCGGCGGCGTCGACAACGGCCTGCCCGGCATATCCATCCGCCTGCCGCATCCAGAAATGCGAGGGCGTGTAGAGGCAGTCGACGGGGAACCTCGCCGAGAAGTGGGCATGCCGAAAGCGAACGGTGTCCATGACAGGATGCTACCCGCGTGCCGCCTGCCCTCGCAACGAACGCAGTCTGTCGAGCAGCCTGCGCATGTCGGCCGGGAGCGGGCTTTCAAAGCGGAGATCGTCGCCCGATTCGGGATGGACGAACCCCAACTCTGCGGCGTGCAGCATCACCCGCGGGGCCTGCGATGTGTCTTCCACCTTCATGTGCCGCGGCGCGGAGTAGACCCGCTCGCCGCAGACCGGGTGGCCGATCTCCGCAAGATGGATGCGGATCTGGTGGGTGCGGCCGGTCTCGAGCCGGCACTCGACGAGCGTGAAGGCGTCGCCGAACTGCTCGACGGGCTGCACGTGCGTGACTGATCGCTTCCCCTCCTCGGTCTCCGACGACCCGCGGCGGCCGTCGCCACGATCGCGGATGAGGTTCGTCTGAATCGTGCCCGCGCCAACCCGGCCCACGCAGATGGCGAGATACCGCCGGTGCGTGGTGTGGGCCCGGAACTGTTCGGCGAGGATCCGCTCGGCCGGAACGGTGCGGGCAAACACGACAAGCCCGCTCGTCTCCCGATCAATGCGGTGCACCGCCCGCACCGGCGGAATATGGCGGGGCTTTTTGTGGCCGCGGGCCCCGTGGCGGGCGAAGAGATGTTTCGAGATCGCGTCGGGCACCATTTCGTCGAGCGTCGGCTGCACCTGCCGCCGCCGCGTCGGCCAGGAGAGTTCCTCGGTGTGCCGCGTGGTGGTGATGCCGGTCGGCTTGTCGACCACCACGACCTGATCGTCGAGATGGACGACCCGCACGTCGTCGGCCTTCGGCGGCGCGGCCGCCGCCGCGGCGAGCACCTTCACCACCTCGCCGTCCTTCAGCCGCCGCGCCGTGTCGGTGCAGATGTTGCCGTGGATCATCACCCGTCGCGACCGCACCAGCTTCTGCACCTGCGACCAGCTCGCCGCGCCCGAGTCACCCGCGGCCAACTTGGCGCGGAGAAAGGCCGCGACCGTCTGACCGCGGTCGGCGGCGGTGACATGATGGACGTTGCCGGGTGCGGGTTTCATGCCGCAAATCTACCATGGAGTCCCCCGGCTTCCGCCGGGGGCTTTTATGGAATCGGAATCCGTGAGGGGCTGCCCGTGTCCCGAGAGCCGGCGTTGCTGACCAGCGCAGGCAGGATGCCGGAGCGCAGTCAGCATCGAGTGAGCGGAGGCAGGATGCCGAAGCGAACGTCCGGCGACGGGGCACGGGCAGCCCCGAACCGTTGCCAGCGGGCCAGAGAACACCCCGCTTGACCGCAGTTTCCGCGGTTTTAGACTCTGTGGGGAGGCCTCAGATCGGCATGCCTCCCCAGGCGAGCCGTTTTCTCCTTCTCTTCAGCGAGGACCTCTTTCCGTGCCCGGCACATGCGTTATCGGTCTGCAGTGGGGTGACGAAGCCAAAGGCAAGCTCGTCGACATCCTTACCGAAGACCACGAGATCGTCGTCCGCTATCAGGGCGGTGCCAACGCCGGCCACACCGTCGTCTCCAACGGCCAGACCTGGAAACTCTCTCTCATTCCCAGCGGCATTCTCCGCGACAACGTCACCTGCGTCATCACCGGCGGCGTGGCCCTCGATCCCGCCAGCGTGATCCGGGAAATCGACATGCTCGAGGAGCGAGGGGTTCGCGTCGAAGGCAAGCTGCGGATCAGCGACCGGGCCCACCTCGTGTTTCCGTGGCACGTGGCCGAAGACAAGCATCTCGACGGCAGCCTGTCGGGGGGCGAGGCGATCGGCACGACCGGCCGCGGGATCGGCCCCTGCTATCGCGACAAGGTGGGCCGCTCGCTGGCGATCCGCCTCGGCGATCTCTACCGCGACGAGTTCCGCGTTCGACTCGAACACATTGTCGGCATCAAGAACCAGCTGCTGTCGAGCTGGCAGGCGGGCGGTGCGAGCTGGCAGGCGGGCGGTGCGAGCTGGCAGGCGGGCGGGGCGGGCGGTGATAGCAAGCCCGATCCGCTCGACGCCGCTGTGATCCACGCCCAATATATGCAGTATGCGGAGCGGCTGCGGCCCTACGTGTTCGACACGACGGCCTACCTGCTCGACGCCATCGAAGGGGGCAGCCGCATGCTCTTCGAGGGTGCGCAGGGCGCGCTGCTCGACATCGATCATGGCACGTTCCCGTTCGTCACAAGCAGCAATTCCTCGGGCGTCGGCGTGTCGAGCGGCTCCGGAATCCCGGGCCGGTGGGTCGAACGGGTGATCGGCGTGGTGAAGGCCTATTCGACGCGGGTCGGTGGCGGACCGATGCCGACCGAACAGACCAACCGCATCGGCGAACACCTCCGCGAGCGCGGGCGGGAATACGGCACCGTGACGAAGCGGCCGCGGCGGTGCGGCTGGTTCGACGCCGTCGCCGCCCGCTACACCGCGAGGCTGTCGGGCGTGGACGAACTGGCTGTGATGCTGCTCGACGTGCCGGGTGGGCTCGACCAGCTGAAGATCTGCACCGCCTACACGGTGGACGGCGCCCAGCTCAGCCACTTCCCCAGTCACGTCGATGATCTCAAGAAGGCCGTGCCTGTCTACGAGACGCTGCCCGGGTGGAGTGAGGACCTTTCGACGTTCCGGAGCTACGACGCCCTGCCCGCCACCGCAAAGGCGTATCTTGCCAGGATTGGAGAGTTGCTCGGGAGGCCGGTGTCGATCGTGTCGGTCGGGCCCGACCGCGAGCAGACGATCTTCTGCGACCGCACCGCCCACGAGCAGAAACCATGGTCACGCCCCCAGTCTCGCACGCCGGCGAACGCCTGATGATAGGCCAGGCTGGCACTGCGGCCGAATCGTCGCTCCCAGCTCCGGCCGAAGATGCCGACGGGGCCGCCGCCGGCCGGCTGCCCTCACATGTTGCCATCATCATGGATGGCAACGGCCGCTGGGCTGTGCAGCGCGGGCTGCCGCGGATCGAAGGGCATCGGCGTGGAGTGGACAGTGTGCGCCGAATCACCGAGCACTGCGCCCGGCTGGGCGTCGAGCAGCTCACGCTCTATTGCCTGTCGAGCGAGAACTGGCGGCGTCCGGCCCACGAGCTCGAACTTCTCATGCAATTGCTCGAGCAATACCTGATCGAGGAACGGCCGCTCTTGATGCGCGAGCGGATCCGCCTGTCGATGATCGGCCGCCGGGAGGGATTGCCCGCGTCCACGCTCGAGGAACTGGATCGGACCGTCGCGCTCACGGCCGGCAATGACAGGCTCCACCTCTGCCTGGCCATCAACTACGGCTCGCGGGCTGAGATCGTCGACGCCGTGAGGGCACTCGCGCAGGATGCTCGCGAAGGGCTGATCGATCCGCTGCAGATCGACGAGTCTGCCGTGGCGGCGAGGCTCGATACGGCCGGCATGCCCGACCCCGATCTTCTCATCCGCACGGCGGGTGAGATGCGGGTCAGCAACTTCCTGCTCTGGCAGATCAGCTATGCCGAGTTGTGGGTCACTGACGTGTGCTGGCCCGACTTCGCCGAGCCGCATCTCGATGCCGCGATCGCGTCGTTCGCCAGCCGCGAACGACGCTTCGGAGGGCTGAGTCAACCGTGAGCGGCGAACACGCATCACCTGGGCGTTCATCCGCTGCGCATGCATCGACGGGGCACGCGTCTCCGCCACAGGCCGGCAAGTCTCGGCGTGCTATGGTGAGCGCGTTCGGATCTCGCGCCGTGTTTGCGGTCCTGATCACGGCCGTCTTCGCAACGCTCTCCTGGGCAGACTGGATCGGCCTCGGCGGCGCGCAGCCTGCCTGGTGGCTGCTGCCGGTGGCGATCGTGTTGGCGGTCGGAAGCGTCGATGAAATGGTGCGGCTCTTCGCGGCACGCGATATCCAACTGCCGGCGTGGCTGCTGCGACCGGCCGTGGTGGCGGTGGTGCTCGCGGCCGCGGCGGGGGCCGAGGCGTTCGCGGTGGCCTCGTCCGCGGCGTCGCCGGTGGCAGCGATGGGATGGCCAGCCGTGACGATCGTCTTCGCGATCATCGGGCTGTTTCTCGTGGAGATCGCCACGTACAGGCCCAATGGATCCGCGATCGAACGGCTGACTGCCGGGGTCTTCGCGATCGCGTTTCTCGGGCTGCCCTTTGCATGCATCGTGAGCCTGCGGCTGCTCTGCCTGGAAAACCTCGGCCCGGAGCAGACTGGGCGTGGGCATCTGGGCATGCTGCCGCTGGTGAGCCTCGTGGCGGTGGCCAAAGCTGGCGACATCGCGGCCTATCTGGGCGGCACGCTGCTGGGCCGGCATCGGATGACGGCCGCTCTCAGTCCCGGCAAGACGTGGGAGGGGGCGGCGGCGGCGCTGGCCGGATCGTCTGCAGCGGCGTGGATCGTGCTGGAGCAGTTCGGAAGCGGCGCCTTGGCGCGGCCATGGGGCGGGTGGCTCGTCTTCGGGCTCAGCGTGGGACTCGCCGCCATGGTGGGCGATTTGGCGGAGTCGTTGCTCAAGCGGGAGTGCGGGGCAAAGGACTCCGGCAGGTCGCTGGGTGGCCTGGGCGGGTTTCTCGACCTTGTCGACTCGCTCCTCTTCGCCGCCCCGGCGGCCTGGTTGTTGTGGGTGCTCGGCGGCCGTTGAATGCCGCATTCTTTGCGGGAAACGTCGGTTCTGGGCCTGTTGGCTCCCGCGCAGGTATACTCTCGACATTGTCCCGTTCACCCACAGACCGTTGGTGTATCACACACCACGGGCTTCGATGTCCCGCACGTCTATCGCGGTCGTCGATTCGAAGCGGCTTGTGGCCGTCTTCGGCCCGAGAGACCAGCACCTTCGCAGGATTCGGTCAGCCCTCGGGGTTGGCGTGTCGGCCCGCGACGACTCGATCCAGATCGAGGGCGAAGAGGCGGCCGTGCTTCGTGCCGCCGAGATCTTCGAAGAGCTCGATCGCATCGCCCGTGAACATGGGGCTGTCGATGTGGCCGACGTCACCGAACTTCTTTCGGCGGCCACGGGCACCGCGCCCGCGGTGCCGCGCGACCCGATCGAGGTGCATCGGCCGGACAAGCAGGTGCAGCCCCGCTCGGTGGGCCAGGCAGCCTACGTGAAGGCGATCCGCGAGCACGACGTGGTGGTCTGCAGCGGGCCGGCGGGCAGCGGCAAGACCTTCCTCGCCGTCGCGATGGCGGTGTCGGCTCTGCGCACGGAACAGGTCCGCAAGATCGTGCTCGTGCGTCCGGCCGTGGAGGCTGGGGAAAGCCTCGGCTACCTGCCCGGCGACCTGCAGGCCAAGATCAACCCCTACCTGCGGCCGCTGCTCGACGCGCTCCGGGAAATGATGGATTACGAACTGCTCAAACGGCTCACGGAGCAGGACGTCGTCGAGATGGTCCCACTGGCCTATATGCGGGGCCGCACGCTGAACAACGCCTTCATCATCCTCGACGAGGCGCAAAACACGACCGTCGCTCAAATGAAGATGTTTCTCACGCGGCTCGGCGTCGGCTCCAAGATGGTGATCTCCGGCGACACCACCCAGATCGACCTGCCGCCCAACCGCCGCAGTGGCTTGGTCGACGCGATGGAGCGGCTCGAACGCGTCCGCGGCTGCGGCCGGGTGCAGCTTGGCGGAATCGACATCGTCCGCCACCCGCTCGTTCAGCGTATCGTCGAGGCCTACGGCGACTGAAGCCCATGACCATTGCCCCATCCTCCTACCGTCGCCGTTTGAAGCGGGGCTCCTCCGTTGAGGTGCCCCACGGCTTCTGGGGCACGCTGCTCGAGAACGTCTCGCGGTCCGAGGTGCTGCTGCGACTGGCCCTTTGCATGGGGGCCGCCCTGGTGCTTCTGATGATCATGCACGGCTGGTTCGAGCCGTTTCCGTTTCGTGCGGGCATGGTCTCACCGCGTGGTGTCGTGGCCCGCGTGCCGTTCGAGAAGCCCGACGCGGAACGGACCCGGACCGCCCAGGAGAGGGCTGCCGCGCAGGTGCGGGTGGTCTACTCGCAGGACAAGGCGCCGATCGTGCGGCTGCGCGACGGCCTCAAGAACCGCCTTGCCGAGATCGCAGCCGCCGAGTCGGTCACCGCGTCATCGCGGGCAGCCTGGCTGGAGTTCGCCCCCGAGGCGGCGCCGGTCATCGACGCGCTGGTGGCTGCCTGGGAAAAACCGGCGGTCCGCGAACCGCCGCTCGCGCCGGAGCCGCCTGCTGGAGGGAGCCCGCCGATTCCACCTAGCCCGCCCGACTCGCCGACTCCGGCTGATGCAGCGTCCGATGCAGGGCCCTCCGATGTCGAGAAGAAGCCCGCGGCACAGTCAGGCGTTGCAGAAGCCAAGCCGGCAGAGCAGCCCGACAAGCGGGTGCTGGAGGCAGGGCAGTCGTTTCAGCGGTTTCGCGCCCGCATCGACACGAAGGAGCGGCTCCTCGAATGTGAAAAGGCGATCGACCGCAGCTTTGCCGACCTCGAGAACATGGGCGTGCTCGAGAAGATCCAGCACGGCATCGACGAGGGTAGCCAGACGGAGATCGACGTTCATCCGCTGGGCAACGCCGTCGAGGTGGCGCGGGCGCAGGTCGCCGATGTGCTGCAGGGCGAGGCGAAGGTCCGGATGCGTTCGCGGCTCGATGAAGAACTCGGCGAGGGACCGCTAGCCAGCCGGGTCTTCGCATGGCTCGAGACGCGGCTGTCAGGGACGCTCGAGATCGATCGCGATGCGACGGTGAATGCCAAGAAGGAGGCAGTCGAAAAGACGCCGCAGCAGTTTGTCCGCTACGCCGCCGGTGATTTGTTGGCCGACGCGGGCGTGCCGATGAAGGCCGACGATGTGCAGCTCCTCGAGCGAGAGCACGAGGAATACGTTCGCCAGCAGGATGCCCGGCAGCGGATCGGCCGGGCGCTGTCGCTGTTTGGCCTGTTGGCGGCGATGTTCGCCTTATCGGGGTTCTACATCCACCTGCATCATCGCGAGGTCCTCGATGATCTCGGGCACGTCGCCACGCTGGTCGGGCTCTCGGCGGCGACCATCGCGCTCTGTCTTCTGTCGGCGGGCGAGGCGTGGCGGGCCGAGATCGTGCCGCTGCTCGTCTTCGCCATGACCGTGGCGATCGCCTACGACGAGGATCTGGCGCTTCTGTTGGCGGCCGAGGTGGCGCTGGTCGTGGTGATCGGGTTGGGGCGCGGTCTGGCCGACTACGTCACGCTCTCCGCCGCCGCGGCAGCGATGGTTTTCTGGATGGGCCGGCTCCGCAGCCGAAGCAAGCTGATCTACGTGGGACTGTGGGCTGGTGCCGTCGTGATCGCCACGCAGGTCGGTGCCAACCTTCTTGAAGAGCGGCCGTTCGACACGCAGCTGCTTTACGAGGCCGGGCGCACCGGTGTCTGGACCCTGCTGGCCGGGTTCCTGATGACCGGCTTGCTGCCGTTCATCGAGCGATCGTTCGGCGTGCTCACCGACCTGAGCCTGCTGGAGGTCGGCGACGTGGCCCATCCTCTCCTGCAGGAACTCGTCCGCCGCGCTCCGGGCACCTACAACCACTCGATCAACGTGGCGAGCATCGGCGAGACTCCGGCAAGATGCTCAAGCCCGCCTACTTCATCGAAAACCAGGGGCAGGAAAACCGGCACGAGTCGCTCGTGCCGGCGATGAGCACGCTGATCATCATCGCCCACGTCAAGGAGGGCGTGGAACTCGCGCGGCAGTACAACCTCCCGCAGCCGATCGTCGACATCATCGCCGAGCACCACGGGACGACGCTTGTGGAGTTTTTCTACCGACGCGCGACCGAGCTGTCGCAGACCGACCCCAACGGCACGGAGATCGACGAGCAGAACTACCGCTACCCGGGTCCCAAGCCGAGTTCGCGGGAGTCGGCCGTATTGATGCTCTCCGACGCGGTCGAAAGCGCGAGCCGTGCCCTCACCGAGCCGACGCCCGCCCGGATCGCCAGCCTCGTGCACGACCTCGCCATGAAGCGGCTGCTCGACGGGCAGTTCGACGAATGCGGCCTGACGCTGGAGGAGCTTGAACTCATCGAGCGGAGCCTGGTGAAGAGCCTGACGGCGGTCTATCACGGCCGCGTCAAATATCCCGACCAGAGGACGGCGTAGTGCCCCAAACCCGCGGCCGCTCCGTCCCTCTGCCGCCTCGGCCGACGCTCGTCGTCGATGTGAGTGATCGGCAGAGTCTGCTCCGGGTCTCGGCCCGCGGCCTGGAGCGGTTGGTGCGCAGCGCATTGATCGCGGAGGGCGTCGAGCAGGCCGAGATCGGCGTCATCCTGGTCGATGATCGGCGGATTGCGGCGGTCCATCGCCGCTGGCTCGGTCTGGCGGGCCCCACCGATGTGATCACGTTCGATCTCTCCGCGGGCACCGCCGGCCCGCCGGAGGCGGGTGTTTTGGCGGGCGACATCGTGGTGAGCACCGAAACAGCCCGCCGCATGGCCCGCGCCGTCGGCTGGACCCCGCGGCAGGAACTTGCCTATTACATCGTTCACGGCGTGCTGCATCTCACCGGCTACAACGACCACACAGCCGCCGACCGCCGTCAGATGCGGGCCCGCGAGCGGGCCGTGATGAAGGCCTGTGGGCTGCCGGTTCCGCCGCGAACGAAGGCCGCAGGCACCCCCCCATGAATGCCGCGGAATCACTCGGAATCGAATCGGCGTTCATGCTGCTTCTGCTGGCGAGCCTGGCGGCCGTGCAGGCCCGCAGCGTTCGCGGCGCCCAGCGGCATCGCATCCAGGACCTCTGCCGACGTGCCGGCGTGCCGTCCCACTGTGATGAGATCGTGGCGGCCAGCGAGACGATCGCCTTCGTGGCAGCGTCGGTGGTCGTGATTGCGGCCGTCGTCGCCACGCTGCTGGCGGCTCGCGGCCTGTTTGCCGCTTCCGGGGGCATGCTGGCATTGGAGGTTTCCGCGGTGGCTGGCTGGATCGCGATCGTCTGGCTTGTGCTCGTCGTGGTGCCGATGCTGTTGACGATGTTCGCGGGGCCGTGGATCGTGGTGGCGACGTGGCGACTGTGGCGGCCCGTGGTCGGCATATTGGGGCCGGTCGTCCGGTTCCTTGGCAGGCTGGCAGCTGCACTCGGCCGTGCTGCCGTGGGCCGTGGCGGCGACGAGGCGTCGGTCGAACGGCCGCAAGACGAACTGCGGCTGGTCGTTGAAGAAGCCCACCGCGAAGGCCGCATCGAGGGGACGGCCCGCGACATGATCAGGGGCGTCATCGGTCTGGACGAGGTCCGCGTGGCGCAGATCATGACGCCCCGCACACAGATGATCGCGATCCCTTTGGTCACGGATTGGGACGAGGCGGTCCGTCTGGCCGCGGAGAGTGCCCACACACGACTGCCGGTCTGGGATCGTTCTGCGGACGACGTCGTCGGCATCATCCACACTCGGGACGTGCTTACCAGACTCGCCGACGGACTCGCGCCGGGGACCGCCGCCTCCCCTGCCGCACCCGTCGGCATCCGTCCTCTGCTGAGGCCCCCATGGTTTGTGCCCGAATCGATGAGCGTGCGAACGCTCCTCCTGGAATTTCAGCGTGGCAAGACGCACATGGCCATCGTCACCAACGAGTTCGGGGGCGTGGCGGGGCTCGTCACCATCGAGGATGCTCTGGAGGAGATCGTGGGCGAGATCGCCGACGAACACGACGAGGCGTTCTCGGACGGCATCCGTCTGGTCTCGCCCGACGCGTGTGAGGTGCTGGCGCACGTGCCGGTCGCGCGAGTGAACGAACGGATGGGATTGTCGCTGCCGGAGGAGGCGGGGTATGAGACGATCGGCGGTTTCGTCTTCCACCAATGCGGCCGGATTCCAGAGGTGGGGGAGAAGATCCGGTCGCACGGCGCGATCGCGGAGGTGCTCGCGGCCACCCGCCGACGAATCGACCTGATCCGCATCGAGCGGCTCGGGGATGAGCGGACCGGGAGCACCGGAAATGATGGCGGCTGAGAAGGCACGGGCAATCGTCATCCGGACGTTCCCATTCGGCGACACGAGTTGCGTCGTCACCCTGTTTACCCGGGAGTACGGCAAGCTGCGGGCTCTGGCGAAGGGAGCGTGGCGGCCCAAGAGCGGGTTCGACGCCGCCCTTGACCTGCTTTCGATCTGTCAGGTACTCGTCCTCCGTAAATCCTCCGATGCTCTCGACTTGCTGACGGAAGCCTGTCTCGAGCACCGGTTTCGGGTCGGAAGGAGTCAGGCGGCGTTTCTCGGCGGCATGGATGTCGCCGAACTGCTCGATGCGCTCACCGCGGATGGTGATCCGCAGCCGGAACTGTTCGATGTCGCCCATGCCACCCTGCGAACGCTCTCAGCCCCTCGTTCTGCCCATGATCAAGACACTCCCACGAACGAACGGACGGACGGGCACGTGCGGGCTCTGGTCACGCACACCGAGTTGGCCATGCTCAGGCTGGTCGGCCATGCGCCGGCGCTCATGCGGTGCGCCGAATGTCACGGGCCGGTCCCCGGAGGGGGCAGGATCGCGTTTGCCATGCTCGATGGCGGCGTTGTCTGCGAGCAGTGCCGTCGCGGCAAACGTGCGGTCGTCTCCCTCTCGGCCGATTGCCTCGCGGCCCTGCGGCTGCTGGCTGCCGCCCCCGACGCGTGGAGGTCACTGGCCTTACCACCACCCATCGACGGCGAGGTGCGTGCCGTCATGAACACCATGCTGTCCCACCTTCTCGGTCGGCGGCCGCGGGTCGCACCGCTGCTGCAACCACGATCCCGCCCAGGCCCGTCCCGCTCCTCCTGATCCTCGCTCGGTCCGTCCACCAGGAACGTTGCTGCGTCGCCCATGCCATCAGCCTGCATCACCATACGCCTCCGCCGTGCAGGCCTCGCCGCCTGCACCGCCGCCATCGCCTGCGTGCTCCTGCAGGCAGGATGCGCCTCGATCAAGACGCCGACATGGAAAACGCCGACCTGGCCATGGTCGAAAACGCCGTCCGAAGAGAAGAAGCTCGCCGGCGAACTGGGCGAGGATGCCGACTCTTCCGTGATCTCCTCCGAGTTCAACCCCACCGAGCAGGATTTCGGGTGGGATTATTTCAAGGGTCAGAACATCAAGAAGCGGTGGAAGAAGATGGTCGGCCGTGGCCCCAACGAGCCGGTGTCGCGGAAGGCGCTGGCGGAGGGCGATTCCTTGTTTCGCGACCGCAAATACTCGGCGGCTGCCAAGAAATACAAGACGGCGGTCGATCGTTGGCCCGATTCGGTCATCGAGGAAGACGCGCTCTGGCAACTCGCCGAATGCTGGTTCTTCATGGACCAATATCCCAAGGCCGAGGACTGCTACGACGAACTGGTGAAGAAGTACGCCAACTCGCGGTACCTCGACCGGATCGCCCAACGGCAGTTCGTGATCGCCCAATACTGGATCGCGCTCGACCAGAAGCACAACTACATGACGATCGTGCCGAACCTCGCCGACCGCAGCCGCCCGCTGTTTGACACGCGTGGACGGGCCCTCAAGGCATACGATCACGTCCGCATCAATGACCCCCGCGGTCCGCTGGCCGACGACAGCATCATGGCGGCGGCCAACGCTCACTTCGTCGACCGACAGTGGCTCGATGCGGACTACTTCTACGGCCTGCTTCGCAGCGAGTATCCCGACAGTGGTTTTCTGCTGCAGGCGCATCTGCTCGGGCTTCAGGCGAAGCTGCGGGCATACCAGGGCCCCGGCTACGAGGGAGGCGTGCTCGACGAGGCGGAGATCCTGGCGGACCAGACGCTCGTGCAGTTCCCCGACCAGCTGACGCAGGAGGAGGCCGAACGTGCCCAGACATCGCGGGCCGCGATCGCCGCCCAGCAGGCGCAGCGGCACTGGAACCGCGCGGAGTTCTACGCCAAGGGCAAGCATTTCACGTCGGCCCGCATCTATTACGCCCTCATCGCCCGCGACTACCCCAAGACGATGCTCGCCCAGCAGGCCCGCGACAGGCTCGACAAGTACAACGGGTTGGAAGACGTCTCCGACAACCCGCTTCCGATGCTGACGGCGCTGCTCAATCCCGATTCGCTCAAGGAAGCCGAACTCGACGCGATGGCTGAGGCCGACACGGCGATCGCCCGTGGAGACAATTCCGGTATCGCCCCGCCCCTGCGTTGATACGAAGGGCTTTCATGGCCGCGCGTGTGGTTTACCTCCGTCGGATCGCCTGCATCGTGCTCGCCTGCGTCGCCATTCCTAGCGGCCTGATTCCGTGTGCCGGCTGCGCCGGCTATCGCTTCGGCAATAACACGCTCTACGCGCCGAACGTCCGTACGGTCTACGTGCCGATCATCCAGTCGGACAGCTTCCGCACGACTCCGAGCATCGACATTGGCGAGCGGCTCACCGAAGCGGTCTGCAAGGAGATCGAAAAGCGCACGCCCTTCAAGGTGGTCGGTGATCCAGCCGCCGACAGCGTGCTCACCGCTCGGATCGTGGCCGACACGAAACGCATGGTGGTGGAGAGCCCCACCGACCAGTCGCGGATGGTGGAAATGAATTTCCAGGTGCTGGTCACCTGGGCCGACCGTGGCGGCGCGGTGCTGGCTTCGGGCGGCGTGCCACTGCCGGCGGCGAGTGTCGACGTCGGTCAGGCCGCGATGCTCGTGCCGGAATATGGCCGCTCGGTCGCCAGCACGCAGCAGGAAATGATCATCAAGATGGCCCAGCAGATCGTGGGTCTGATGGAAGAACCGTGGTAACGGACGGGCGCGCGCCGCGAGCCCCCCGTGGGGGCAAGTTTTTAACTTGCCTGTGAGAAGTTGGCCTGGTGCTGATAGGCCGTATTGGTTCGCCGGCTGCGGCATGCTCGGTCGCCGGCGGATTCTGCTACGGGATGCTCTTGGACGAATCTTGAATCGCTCGTGAGTCGCAGAATTCACCGTCGCCTGCGCGTGCCTCCGACCGGCTCCTCAGCATCGGGAATCGTGGGGACGAGTTTTTAACTTGTCCGCTTCCCCCGTGGGGACGAGTTTTTAACTTGTCCAAGCGTATTTTGGCAGGTGACCGTGGTGGTAGAGTGTCGTCATGTCGACTCACCCCCGTCCTACCCACTGGCAATTGCGGACCATGCGGCTGGCGCTGCCTGGCGGCGATGGTGCGATCCGCCGGCCGCTCGTGATGGGGATCGTCAACGTCACACCCGACAGTTTTTCCGACGGTGGTCGGCACGCGGGCGTCGAGGCGGCCGTGGCCCATGGCCTCTCGCTCGTCGCCGAGGGGGCCGACATCCTCGATGTCGGTGGCGAGAGCACGCGGCCCTACTCGGTGTCGGTGTCGGCTGAAGAGGAGCTTCGCCGTGTGGGGGAGGTGGTGCGGCAGTTGGCTAAGCGTGCTGGCGTGCCGATCTCGATCGACACGTCGAAGGCGGTCGTCGCGGCCCGCGCGGTCGAACTGGGCGCCGAAATCATCAACGACGTGACCGGTCTGGAGGGCGATCCCGGCATGATCCGCGTCGCCGTGGAATCGCGTGCCGGCATCTGTGCCATGCACATGCAGGGCACGCCGCAGACCATGCAGATCGATCCCCGCTACGACGACGTGGTGGCCGACATCCATCGCTACCTCGCGCAGCGTCGCGACTCGCTCCTCGCCGCCGGGATTCCGCTCGACCGCATCTGCCTCGATCCGGGCATCGGGTTCGGCAAGACGCATGCCCATAATCTCGAACTGATGGCCCGTGCTGGCGAGTTTCTTGACCTGGGCGTGCCGATCCTCGTCGGCCACTCCCGCAAGGGCTTCATCGGCAAGTCGCTCGAGCAGGCCCTCGGCCGACCCGCCACCCTCGAGGAACGCGACGGGGGCACCGCCGGGAGCAGCTGCGGGCTGGCCACCGCGGGGATCCAGATCCTCCGCGTCCACGCCGTCGGCTTGGTCCGCAGTGCGCTGGAACTGTACTGTGCGACCGTCGCGGGAGGCGGGCGCAGGGCCTGAACGCGAGGGCCGTGACCGAAGGAGTTCGACCCGTGGCCACAAGTTTTTAACGTGTGGAATCCGCGCTGGGGACACGGACAAGTTAAAAACTTGCCGCCACGGGGAGAAAGGGGACACGGACAAGTTGAAAACGTGTCCTCACGGGGGGGCACTGGCCTGAACGTCTACAACCCAACGATCGCTTCGCGGGCGGCCTGCTCGCAGGCCTTGATGTCGGCGAGCGGGTTTTGCGGATTCTCCTCGTACTCGACCGAGAGGGCGCCGTCGGCCGGGAAGTCGGCAGCGACGAGTGCAGCCATCACGGCCGGCACGTTGATGTGGCCCTTGCCGAGGATCACACCCTTGGTCTTATCCTGCATCTCGGCAAAGTCCTTCAGGTGGACGCCGTAGAGTCTGCCCTTCAGCACCCGGATCACCTCCACCGGCTGCTCTCCCGACCGTAGGTAGTGGCCGAGGTCGGCGCAGGCGCCGATGCGGGGATCGTATTTTTCCACGGCATGCAGGACGTCGATCGCCTTGTTGTAGCGATGCGTGGGGCCGTGGTTGTGGATCGCCACGCGAACATCGAACTCCTTCACGAGTTCGTCGAGGCTCGCGAAGGAATCTGGGTCGGGATCGGCGCCAAACGTCTTGATGCCGGCGGCCTTCGCAAATTCGAACATCTTCCGGTTGGCCGCGGCATCCTTGGTGAAGCGAATGACGCCAAGGGCCGAGATCGTGAGGCCGAGGTCTGCCAGCTTCTTTTTCATGGTGTCGATCGCGGCGGCATCGGAGGCGATCGGATACATGCCAGGATAGAACTCGACGAACTTGAAGCCCAGATCGCGGGTGTGCTGGAGCGCCTCGTCCACCTTGTAGTTGCGGAGCGAATAGATCTGCAGGCCAAGGTTCAGGTTGCTGGCCGAGGCTGCAGCCGCCAGGCGGGCCAGCGGCGAGAGGGCGACGGCGCCGGCCGTGGCGGCGAGGAACGAGCGACGGGAGAGATTCGTGCTGGGCATCGGGGCGACTCCTGCGTGTGAAGAACCTGGACGAGACCGTAAGATAATCCAAGCGTCTGGTCCCCGCACGCCGCACGGAAAACTCGTCATGTCCACGCTGTCCGCCCCTGCCGCAGCCCCCGGCAATCCCTCCGCCCTGAAGTCGCACTGCCGCTCGATTGCCGAGCGGGCCCGGACGGCCGCCATCGATCTGGCCGGCGTGCCTGGCCAGACGAAGGCCGCCTGCCTGCGGGCCGCCGCCGCCGCCATTCGGGCCGACGTCGCCGAGATTCTCGCGGCCAACAAGCTCGACCTCGCCGCGGCCCCCGGCTTTGGCCTGACGGCCGCCGCCATCGACCGGCTCACCCTCGATCCCAAGCGGGTGGAGGGGATTGCCGCTGGCGTTGAGGCGGTGGCCTTGCTTCCCGATCCCGTGGGCGAGGTCATCGAGGAATCGACCCAGCCCAGTGGGCTTGTGGTCCGCAAGATCCGGGTACCGCTGGGCGTGGTCTTCTTCATCTACGAGTCGCGGCCCAATGTCACGGCCGATGCGGCGGCGGTGGCCCTCGCGGCCGGTAATGCCATCATCCTCCGCGGTGGTAAGGAGGCGGCCCATTCAAGCGGCCGGATCGTGGAGAGCATGCGGAGGGCGATCGCAGCCGCCGGCCTGCCTGTCGA